>NZ_BAABBE010000014.1:114588-244577 GCF_039537795.1 Lentzea roselyniae | reverse complement strand
CGTTCGTCCTGAGCCAGGATCAAACTCTCCAATAAGGATTGTGTTGATCGCTCCAGACGGAATATGTCTGGCAATCTGGTAAAACTACTCAAAGGAATACTCCTGACGAGGAGTATTCATATTACTGACTGTGTTATCGGCACGCTGTTGAGTTCTCAAAGAACACGCGCTCACCGGATCCAATCTCCGTTTCCGGAGAGTTTCACTCAGGGCTTGTGTTGCTGAAGCTTATTTTGTCCTGCCCGCCGGTGTCAAATCGGCCTCTCAGAGGCCCTTTGTCTTCCGGCTTGTGCCCCGCTCGTTCCGGTTTTGATTTCCGGCCCGTTCCGCGCTGGCAGAGAGAACATTACACGGGGCTGTTTCGATCTCCAAATCGGGGGGTCCTGGTGACCGCGAAACGTGCGGCCACCAGGACAAACAGCGGGATCAGGGTGCGTTGACGCCGACGTCCGCGCTCGTGAGCGGCCTGCGGATGGCCGACGAGTTGTACTCGTCCGCCCCCACATCGGGCTTGCCGACGCGGGACTGCGAGTCGAAGTCCCGCGTCACGTAGGAGTACGTGCCCGCGGAGGTCTCGATCGCCGGGCTGCCGGACGCCAGGCGCAGGAGACCGTTGGAGTCGCGCACCAGCTTCGGGTCGACCGAGCGGTAGCCGGACGAGATGCCGGCGGTGCCGCCCCAGATGATGTTGCCCTCGTACTTCACGGTCGAGCCGCTCATCATCTCGATGAACTTCGACGACGAACCCTTGATGATGTTGTTCGCGAACACGCAGTCCTTCGGCGCGTAGGTGCTGGTGTCGCTGTCGACCACGGCGCCCGTGCCGATCAGGGTGTTGAACGCGACCGTCACGCGGTCCGGCCGGTCGTGCAGCTTCGAGGTCGGGCCGCTGTCGGTCTCGGAGCCCTTGCCGAACACGATCGCGCGGTCCCCGGTGTTCTCCACGTAGTTGTTGAACACCTTGTGGTCGTTCCCGTGGAACCGCACGCCGCTGCCGAACAGCAGGTTGCCCTCGACCGTGGAGCGGTGGCCGTGGCGCAGCACGATGTAGCCCTTGCTGTTGCGGATCGTGTTGAAGCGGACCGTGTTGTCCGAGGACTTCACGGAGATGGCCTCCGGGTCGCCGTTCGCCTTCTCCAACAGGTTGTTCTCGATGACGGCGTAGGCAGACAGCTGCTGTTTGTAGCTGTAGCCGAGCCGGATCGACTCGCCGCCGTTCAGGCCGGTGTAGCTGTGGTTGTAGAAGTAGTTGTGGTGAACCCTGGTCCGTTGGGCGATCTTGCCGTCAGGGCCGGTGATCTGCAGGTACACGCCCTCGTTCGTGCGGTTCGAGAACGTGTTGTGGTCGACCTCGACGTCGTTGGCGCTCACGGTGAGGGAGGCACCCGGCTTGTCGCCGTTGAACGTCGTGCGGGTGATGCGGGTCCCGTAGGCCTCCGCCGGCACGGACAGGGAGCTCGTACCGTTGAAGACGAAACCTTCGATGGTGACACCGCGCACCGCACCGAACTCGAAGCCGCTGGTGTTGAACACAGCGCGACCGGTGTTCTTGGCCGCGATGGCGATCTTCGACTTCGTGATCTTGATGGGCTTGCCGGGGCGGTGCACTCCGTCCTCGAGCAGGATGCGCTGACCGGCTTTGGCCGAGTTGATCGCGGCCTGCAGGGAGGCAACGTTCGGCACGGTGACGACCGCCGCACTCGCGGGCGTCTGGACGAAGATGGACGACAGCAGGGTGGCCGCGCCCACAGCGGCCAGTGATCGGATCATTCGCCAACTCCTATGGTGGCCCGTCGGTGGCGGTGGACCGAAAGGTACTGAGGAGTTCCTGCGGACGGGGTAGTTCGGCGGGGGCCGCTTGCCCCGCCCAGCAGGTAAGGCTCCGATGTCTGCCCTCAAGGGCAGGCTATGGCGCGGAAGGCCCCACGTCAGCCTTGGTCAGCGCTTTGCGGATTGCCGAGGTGCTGTACTCGTCCGCTCCGACGTCCGGCTTGCCCGACCGCGCCTGTGGGTCGAAGTCCCGCGAGACGTAGGAGTAGCTGCCGGTGGATGCGTCGATCGCCGGACTGCCGGACGCCAGCCGGAACAGGCCTCCCGCGTCCTTCACGAGCTTCGGGTCGGCGGAGCGGTAGCCGGACGACGGCATGCTGCCGCCGGTACCGCCCCAGATGACGTTGCCCTCGTACTTCACGGTCGAACCGCTGTGCATGGAGACGACACCACCGGACGAGCCCTTGATGATGTTGTTCGCGAGCACGCAGTCCTTCGGCTTGAAGTCACCGCCGTCGCTGTCGACCACGGCGCCGGTACCGATCAGCGTGTTGAACGCGACCGTCACGCGGTCGGGGCGATCGTGCAGCTTCGAGGTCGGACCGCTGTCCGCCTCCTTGCCGGAACCGAACACCATCGCACGGTCGCGGGTGTTCTCCACGTAGTTGTTGTAGATCTTGTGGTCGTTGCCGTGGAACCGGATGCCGCTGTTGAACAGCAGGTTGCCCTCGACCGTGGTGCGGTGGCCGTGGCGCAGGACGATGTAGCCCTTGCTGTTGCGGATCGTGTTGTAGCGGACCGTGTTGTCCGAGGACTTGATGGAGATGGCTTCGGCGTCACCGTCTGCCTTCTCGAACAGGTTGTGCTCGACGATCGCGTTCGCCGACTTCGACTGCTTGTGGCTGTAGCCGAGCCGGATCGACTCACCACCGTTCGAGCCGGAGAACTGGTGGTTGTAGAAGTAGTTGTGGTGGATCCAGGTCCGCTTGGCGATGTCACTGCCGGGGCCGGTGACCTGCAGGTACACGCCCTCGTTCGTGCGGTTGGAGAACGTGTTGTGGTCGACCTGCACGTCGTCGGCGCCCACGCTGAGCGAAGCGCCGTTCTTGTTGCCGTTGTAGGTGTTGCGGGTGATGCGCGCGGCCTGGGCTCCCGGCGGTACCGACAGCGTGCTGGTGCCGTCGAAGACGAAGCCCTCGACGGTCACGTTCTTGACGTCGCCGAGCTCGAACCCGCCGCTGGTGAACACCGTGCCGCCGACGGTCTGGGCGGCCACGGTGATCCCGGACCTGGTGATCTTGATGGGCTGGTCGGCCACGTGCACGCCGTTCGCGAGCACCAGGCGCTGACCGGGCCGAGCCGAGTCGATCGCGGCCTGCAGGGAGGACACGCTCGACACCCCGACGACCGCCGCGAAGGCGGGCACGTGGACGAAGGACGACAGCAGGGCGGCCGCGCCCACTGCGGCCAGTGATCGGATCATTCGCCAACTCCGTTGATGGGAAGCTGGCGGCGGTAAGGCCTAAGTTAGCGCAAGATTCCGGCAGCAGGGGTAGTTCGGTACAAACCAAGGGCCGTGTCAATCGACGGCACGCGGTCCAGTTGTCCGATGTCTGCGACTGGGAACCACTGCGCGAGGTCGGTCGTGCCGTCCACCTCGTACCGCAGCTCGCCGCCCACGATCCGGACCTCGTACATGATCCGCAGGGCGTGGTAGTCGCGGTCGGGCTCCTCGCGGAGTTCCGAGTCGATGCCGAGCAGCCGCAGCACCTCGACCTCGAACCCGGTCTCCTCCTCGTACTCGCGGATGACCGCGTCGTGCGGGTGCTCCCCGTGGTCGATGCCGCCGCCGGGGAGGATCCAGCGCTTGCCGTTGGGGCCGAGCCAGCGCGCGAGCAGGATCTCGTCGTTCTCGTTGATGCACACCCCGTACGCGGCCACGCGCTGCTTCTTCGCCCTCATGCGGATCAGCCTAGCTGGCGATCATGGCGGAAAAGTGATATCACTTAGCTACTACTTCGATAGGGGGTTCGAATGAGCGCTGTGGCCGACACGAAGGTGCACATGCCGGCACCTGTCGTGCGTGAGAAGCACGCACGGGAGCTGCCCGGTCTGCCGATGTTCCTCGCAGGACTGGTGGTGTTCGCGGTGGGCGTGTGGGTGCTCGTACGAGAGATCATGAACGCGGACAGCAGCGGCACCGATCCGTCGGCGGCGATCCTCATCATCGCGGTGCTGTTGTTCCTGGCGGCATCGCTGATCATGAAGGGGCTCTTCACCGTGGCGCCGGGTGAGGCGCGGGTGCTGCAGTTCCTCGGCCGCTACGTGGGCACGGTGCGCACGGACGGCCTGCGGTGGGCGAACCCGGTCACCACGCGCCAGAAGATCTCGACCCGGATCCGCAACCACGAGACGGCGACGCTCAAGGTCAACGACGCCGACGGCAACCCGATCGAGATCGCCGCGGTCGTTGTGTGGCAGGTGGAAGACACCGCGCGCGCACGGTTCGAAGTGGACGACTTCGTGCGGTTCGTCGGCATCCAGACCGAGACCGCTGTCCGGCACATCGCGACGAGCTACCCGTACGACAACCACGAAGAAGTCGGGCTGTCGTTGCGGGAGAACGCGGACGAGATCACCGAGACGCTCGCGATCGAGATCGCGGCACGCGTGCAGTCCGCCGGCGTGAAGGTGATCGAGTCGCGGCTCACGCACCTCGCGTACGCGCCGGAGATCGCACACGCGATGCTGCAGCGGCAGCAGGCGAGCGCGGTCGTGGCGGCACGGACGCGGATCGTCGAGGGCGCCGTCGGCATGGTCGAGCTCGCGTTGCACCGTCTCGCCGAGCAGGACGTCGTCGAGCTCGACGAGGAGCGCAAGGCGGCGATGGTCTCGAACCTGCTCGTCGTTCTGTGCGGTGACCGTTCCACTCAGCCCGTGGTGAACGCAGGGTCGCTCTACACCTGATGGCTGACCGCAAAAGCGTTCTGCTCAGGCTTGATCCGGCGGTGCACGACGCGTTGAGCAGGTGGGCGAACGACGAGCTGCGCAGCACCAACGCGCAGATCGAGTTCCTGCTGCGGCGTGCGCTGGCGGAGGCGGGCCGGCTGCCCAAAGAGGCAAAGAAAATGCCTCGGCGTGGCAGGCCACCGAAGGAACCTGACCAAAAGGCTGGGGCCGGACCTGCCGACTAGTGCGTACGGTGGAATCAATGACAGATCTCCACACATCTGACGCACGATCACTCGCGTCGGCTCTGCAGGGGTTGCTGGAGGAGGCCAGGAAACTGGTCTCCGACGGCGCGGAGTCGACGCTGGTCCGGAAGGTGACCGACCACATCGGAATCCCGATGAGACAGGTCCCGACCGTGACAGCCAGGTTCATGGGGTGGGAGCACGTGAACGTGCACCACGGAATCGAAACCTATCTGGCGGAACACTCTCCGGGGGCGGAGTGGTTCGGGATCGCGGGCAGACGCTCGTTCCAGTACCTGTCCGACATGCTGAGCGGAGCAGTGCACGACGGCAGCTTCGGTCTCGGGCCCGTCGACTACGCGACCGTCGCCACCGGCCCCGACACCGCGATCGAGGCGGTGCAGCTCGGGCTGGTCCCCTCCCGATCACCGGACGGCGAGCCCGTGGTCCTCGCGGTGCAGGGTCCCGGCGAGGACTGCGACGCCCAGTGTTCGCTGCAGGTGCTGGCAGCGTCCAGGGAGACCGCGACGGCCACCCGGGAGGCGGTCGAAAGCCACATCACGCGGCACAACCTGTTCCAGGGCAAGGTGATGGCGTTCGGGCTGAGCGAGCACCGCCGCAACCAGCTGCTCACCTTCCTGCCGAGACCGTCGTTGCGATCTGAAGACGTCGTTCTGCCAGAGGGCGTGCTGGACGCGATCGAACGCCACGTCGTGCGCACAGCCTCACAAAGCGCGCGGCTGCAAGCACACGGGCAGCATCTGAAACGAGGACTTCTGCTCCACGGTCCGCCTGGCACCGGCAAGACGCACACGATCCGGTACCTGATGGGACGGCTGGAATCCTCGACGGTGATCGTGCTGAGCGGCATCGCGATGTTCAAGCTCCTGAAAGTGGCGACGTCGATGGCACGGAAGCTCGCACCGTCGGTGGTCGTCGTCGAAGACGTCGACCTGATCGCCGAGGATCGGCGCCACACGGAGACCGGCAACCCGGCGTTGTTCGAGCTGCTGAACGAGATGGACGGTGTCGGCTCCGAGGCGGACGTGACGTTCGTGCTCACCACGAACCGGGTGGACGTGATGGAACAGGCCCTCGCCCAGCGGCCTGGCCGGATCGACCTCGCGATGCACGTCCCGTTGCCCGATGAGGAAGGCCGCGAACGGCTGCTGCGGCTTTACGCGTCCGGTGCTCGTCTGGATCTGCCGGACGCTTCGGCGATCGTGGCTGCGAGCAAGGGCGTGACGGCGTCGTTCATGAAGGAGCTCGTGCGGCGGGCGACGCTGATCGCGTTGGACCAGCAGCCCGAGGTGGAACGCGTGCGGCTCGACGAGGCGACGATCTCGGCCGCGCTGGCCGAGCTGCTGGATGAAAAACAGTCGCTGACACGGAGCGTCCTGGGCGGCTGAACAGGCGTTTCACCAGCATGAAACCGCTTCCACGGAGTTCCTCCGTTCGGGGGTGTTTTTGTCCGACTCCTCCACGCGATCGTGTGCAGCGGGCGCACGGGAGCGTGGAGGAGTCTTGTCTTTGTTTTCCCGCAAGCGCGCCGGTCTCGGCGTGCTGGGCGTTGCTGTGCTGATCGCGTCGCTGACACCTGCAGGTGGTGTCGCGGCGGGCAAAGAGATCTATTTGGACGCTCGGGCGTCGACGGAGCGGCGGGCCGAGGACCTGCTGCGGAGAATGACGCTCGAGGAGAAGATCGGGCAGATGGCGCAGATCCGCGTCGGGAAGCTGCGCGGTGACTGCAACAACGTCAACGGACCGTTGGTGGAGTCGTGCCTGAAGGCGGTGCTGTCGGACGCGCACGTGGGCTCGATCCTGTCCGGCGGTGGTGACGCGCCGCTGGAGAACACGCCCAAGGCGTGGGCCGAGATGAACAATGCGATCCAGCGCTACGCGTTGGAGAACAACAGGTTGAAGATCCCGATCATCTACGGCGCGGACGGTGTGCACGGGCACAACAACGTCATCTCCGCGACGATGTTCCCGCACCAGATCGGGCTCGGTGCGACGTGGAACCCCGCGTTGCAGGAGCAGATCGGTGTGTCGGCGTCGAAGGCGTTGCGCGCGACCGGTGTGTTCTGGAACTTCGCGCCGGTGTCGGACATCGCGCGCGACACGCGTTGGGGGCGTTACTACGAGACCTACAGCGAGGACCCGTTCCTCGCGGGACAGCTGGCGGCGGCGAACGTGCGCGGACAGCAGTCCAAGGTGGACGACACGGCTCAGCTGACCGCGACCGCGAAGCACTTCGCTGGGTACTCGGCGCCGGCGAACGGGCACGACCGCGCGGCCGCGCAGATTCCCGTCCGCCAGCTGCAAGACGTGGTGCTGCCGCCGTTCCAGGCGCAGTTCGACGCGGGCGTGAAGACCGTGATGATCAACTCCGGTTCGCTCAACGGTGTGCCGGTGCACGCGTCGAAGTACATGCTGCAGAAACAACTGCGTGAGCGCATGGGCTTCAAGGGCGTCGCGGTGTCGGACTGGCAGGACATGAAGTACCTGGTGGACCGGCACAAGGTCGCGCCCGACTACAAGACCGCGATCGCGATGAGCGTCAACGCCGGTGTGGACATGGCGATGGAGCCGTCGAACGCGGCCGAGTTCACGTCGCTGCTGCTGGCGAACGTGCGCGACGGTTCGGTGTCGCGCGGGCGGATCGACCAGGCCGTGCGGCGGGTGCTGAAGCTCAAGTTCGACCTGGGGCTGTTCGAAAAGCCGTACGTGGACCCGGCGAAGGCCGACGGCAACGTGGTGAACGTCGACCGCCCGCTGGCACGTCAGGCAGCGGCCGAAGGCACCGTGCTGCTGAAGAACGACGGCGTGCTGCCGCTCTCGGGTTCGGCGAAGAAGATCGTCGTGACCGGTGAGACCGCGGACGACGTGCGCCGCCAGCTCGGCGGCTGGACGGTCGAGTGGCAGGGCGTGCCGGACGACTCACCGCTGCCGCCGACCGCGACCGTGCTGACCGGCGTGCGTGAGGCTGTTCCTGGTGCGTCTGTTGTGCACGCTGCGACTCCTGCTGCTGCCGTTTCTGAAGCCGCTGGTGCGGACGCGGTCGTCGTCGTCCTGGGCGAGAAGCCAGGTGCGGAGGGTCCGGCCGACACGGAGAACCCGGCGCTGACTCCTGAGCAGCAGGCGTGGGTCGACACGGTGCAGGCGACCGGCAAGCCGGTGGTCGTGGTGCTGCTGACCGCCCGTCCCCAGGTGCTCGGCGGTGCCGCAGACGCGAACGCGCTGGTCGCGGGCTGGTTGCCGGGCAGCGAGGGCGGCCGGGCCATCGCCGACGTGCTGTTCGGCGCGGTGAACCCGAGCGGCAAGCTGCCGGTGTCGTGGCCTCGGACGCTGGGTGATCCGACCCTCACCTACGACCAGCTGCCGGGCGCGAACACGTCGGCGGGCGCGAAGTACGACCCGCTGTTCGCGTTCGGGCACGGGCTGTCGTACACCTCGTTCGCGACCTCGAGCACGTCGGTGGCCGTTGATCGCTCGACGGGCGTGGTGAAGTTCACGGTGGCGAACACCGGCGGGCGTGCGGGCACGGTCGTGGTGCCGGTCTACGTGCGCCAACCGGCCTCCCCGGTGCTGACGCCCGACCAGCGCCTGGTGGGCTGGACGCGCGTGGAACTCGCTGCGGGACAGTCGAAGCAGGTCGAGGTGTCGTTCAAGCTCTCGCAGCTCGCGCTGACCGTGGGCGACGTGGACGGCGACGGCCGGCGTGAGGTCGCCCGCGGCGGCTACGAGGCCGTGGTGGGCGCGGAGAAGGCCGCCTTCACGGTGCGCTGAGCTGGCCTGATATCCTTCGTCGTCGTGAATGCGCGGCACTCCGCCGTGGAGGAGAGCCGGCCGTCGAGGCCGGTGCCGACCAAGCGCGTCACGAACTCCGGTTTCGACACAGAAGGGTGATGTCGCATGGCGAACATCAAGTCCCAGCTCAAGCGGATCAAGACCAACGAGAAGGCGCGCCTTCGCAACAAGTCGGTCAAGTCGTCCCTCAAGACGGCCATCCGCAAGTTCCGCGAGGCTGCCGAGGCCGGTGACAAGGCGAAAGCCCTGGAGCTGCTGCAGGACGCGTCCCGCAAGCTCGACAAGGCCGCCACCAAGGGTGTCATCCACCCGAACCAGGCCGCCAACAAGAAGTCGGCGATGGCGCTGCGCGCGAACCAGCTCGAGGGCTGATTCAGCACGGCACAAGCCTCTGAGAAGGGCCTGCTCCTCGTTGAGCAGGCCCTTTTCGCTGTCCCGGAGTGGACTGCCGGTCCGGTTGCGCGGTAGGGATGGGAACCATGGAATCGCTTCCGCGCATCGACTTCGTGGAACTGCACGATCTGGACCGCACCCCTGCCGTGCTGCGCACCCTGCACACCGAGTCCATCGTGACGATCTACCGGCTGACGGACGCCGCACGGGCGTACTCGGTCCCGTTGTCGATCGCCCTGCGCGAGGGCGCCTCCCACCGGATCGTCGACCTCTGCGCGGGCTCGGGCGGGCCGGTACCGCTCATCCAGCGCAAACTGCACCGCGAGGGCATCCACACCCAGGTCACGCTGACGGACCTGGTGCCGAACGTCCGTGCCTTTCAACGCGTTCAGGCTGCACACCGGCGACGGCTGCCAAACTGCTGTTCCGTGGACTACGTCTCGTCGTCCGTGGACGCCACCGACTGCACGGTCGAGGGAACGCGGACGATCTACGGCGCCTTCCACCACTTCCCGCCGGCGCTCGCTTCCCGGATGCTGCAGAACGCCGTCGACACCCGCTCGCCGATGGTCGTCGTCGACACCAAGCGGTCGTTCCTGTACGTGCTGCTCTTCCCGTTCCTGATCACACTGGCCGTGCTGCTTTCGGCACCGTTCCAGCGCAATCCCCTGTCGCGCTACCTCCTGCGGCTGGCGCTGACCTACCTCGTGCCGGTGCTGCCGTTCATGATGTTCTTCGACAGCGTCGTGTCGTTCCTGCGCATGTACGGGCGCGCGGAACTGCGGCGGATGGTCGACGGCCTGGCCGGCACCGAGACGTTCACGTGGAAGATCGGCGTCGTGCCGGGCTTCACCGGCGCCCAGTACCTGATCGGGATCCCCCGCGACTGATCAGCGGCGGCCGTGCGCGGCGACGATCTTGAGCACCGCACGCTCCAGCGCGTAGTCGGCGTCGGCCGCCACGCCCTTGACGTCGGCGTTGAGCCCCGCGACGACCTGCATCGCGTCGGCGAGGCCCGACTGGTCCCAGCCGCGGGCCTGAGCCTGCGCCTTCTTGATCTTCCACGGCGGCATGCCCAGCGGGCCGGCCAGGCTGAACGGGTCGGCCCGGCCCACCGCGGACACACGCGCGACCGTGCGCACGGCGTCCGCCAAGGCGTCCGCGACCAGCACGTGCGGCACGCCCAGCTGCATGGCCCAGCGCAACGCCTCCATGGCGCCTGCCCGGTCACCGGTCACGGCCTTCTCGGCGACCGCGAACCCGGTCACCTCGGCCTTGCCCTGGTGGTAGCGGCGGATCTCGTCGACCGTCACCTTGCCGTCGGTGTCGGAGACGAGCTGGGACGCCGCCGCGGCGAGCTCGCGCAGGTTCGTGCCCACGGCGTCGATGAGCGTGGCGACGGCCTCGGGGTCGATCTTGCCGCCCGCCTGCCGCACCTCGTTGCGGACGAAGGCCTCCCGATCACCCGGCTTGGTGACCTTCGGGCACTCGATGACCACGGCGCCAGCCTTCTTCAGTTGTCCAGGCAGGTCCTTGGCCGCCTTGCTGCGGCCACCGCCCGTGTGCACGACGACGAGCGTGATCCCGTCCGCGGGCGCCTTGGCGTAGGAGACGACCGCGTCGGCGATCTCCTTGCCGATCTCCTGCGCGTTCTGCAGGACGATCACGCGGCCCTCTGCGAACAGCGACGGACTGACCAGCTCGGCCAGCTCGGGAGGCGTGAGATCAGTCACCTGCACGCGGGTCAGGTCGGCGTTCGAATCGGCCTTGCGTGCAGCTTCAAGAGCCGCCCGAACAGCCCGTTCGACCAGCAACTCCTCCTCGCCGACGACGAGGTGCAGTGACTCCGGTGCGCTCACGCTCCGCATCCTCCCACGTCCCGGATCGTGGACGTCTGTGGCTGAGCAATGGGCTCTTGTCGTAGCTTGGTGACCACAACTGAACACCGCTCATCCAGAGGGGCAGAGGGACCGGCCCGAAGAAGCCCCGGCAACCGGCGTCAGCGCTATCTCCATGCGCAGACGATCACGGTGCCAATTCCGACCCGTTCGATTTCGCGGGAAAGATGAGGAGATACCTCGCGATGACTGCTGTCTCTGTGCCCACGAGCACGAAGTTCGACCTCGGCCCCGCCCGCGCACTGCTGTGCCGTGAGTGCGGAAATGAAACTCCTCTCGCTCCTGAGTACGCCTGTCTGGAGTGTTTCGGGCCGCTGGAAGTGGCCTACGACTTCGGCAAGATCCGGCGCGAGGACATCGAAGCCGGCCCCAGGTCGATCTGGCGCTACCGCGGCCTCCTCCCCGTTCCGTCCACTGTGGAACAGCACCCGAACACCGACCCCGGCGGCACCCGTCTGGTCGAGGCACACAACCTCGCCAAGGCACTGGGCGTGCGCAAGGTCTGGGTGAAGGACGACACCGGCAACCCCACCCACTCCTTCAAGGACCGCGTGGTCGGCGTCGCGCTCGCCGCGGCCCGCGAGCTCGGCTTCAAGGTGCTGGCCTGCCCCTCCACCGGCAACCTGGCGAACGCAGTCGCCGCGGCAGCCGCCCGCGCGGGCTGGCAGTCGGTGGTTCTCGTTCCCTCCTCTCTCGAGCGCGCCAAGATCCTGATGAGCGCCGTCTACGAGGGCGCCCTGATCGCCGTCGACGGCAACTACGACGACGTGAACCGCCTGGCCCAGGAACTCGCCGCGGAGCACGAGGACTGGGCGTTCGTGAACGTCAACGTCCGCCCGTACTACGCGGAGGGCTCGAAGACCCTCGGCTACGAGGTCGCCGAGCAGCTCGGCTGGCGCCTGCCCGACCAGATCGTGGTGCCCATCGCGTCCGGCTCGCAGCTCACCAAGGTCGACAAGGCGTTCCGCGAACTCGGCCAGCTCGACCTCGTCGAAGCCACCCCGTACCGCGTGTTCGGCGCCCAGGCCACCGGCTGCAGCCCGGTGTCCGCCGCCTACAAGGAAGGCCACGACGTCATCCGCCCGGTCCGCCCGGACACCATCGCCCGCTCGCTGGCGATCGGCGCCCCGGCCGACGGCCCCTACGTGCTCGACGCGGTCCGCCGCACGAACGGCGCCATCGAAGACGTGACCGACGAAGAGGTCGTCGAGGGCATCAAGCTCCTCGCCCGCACCGAGGGCATCTTCGCCGAGACCGCCGGCGGCGTGACCGTGGCGACGGCGAAGAAGCTGATCGAGTCGGGCCAGCTCGACCCGGACGGCGAGACCGTGCTGCTGATCACCGGCGACGGCCTCAAGACCCTCGACGCGCTCGGCGACACGGTCGGCCCGCGCGCGACGGTGCCGGCGTCCGCAGAGGCCGTCATCAAGGCACTGGGCTGATCACGCTGCTTTGATCACCTCCTTCCGGTCCGGGGACGTTCACGCGTCCCCGGACCGCGTTGTCTCCGTTGTGTCAGAAGGAAATGGCGTCCGTCTTCATCCAGCCGGTACGCGGAAAGCGTTGCAGGCAGTCCATCACGTGCGGCCCGATCGGGTTCACGTTCGCGCGCCACGCCACGATTCGTTGCGGCCACGGGGCTTCCGCCTTCAGCACGTTGTAGTGGTAGTCGTGCCAGTCGTGCGGCACGATCCGCAGTTCGTCGTCGAACACGTACTCCGAGACGAGGTCGTACGCCTCCTCCGGTTCGGCGGCCTTGGTCGGTGGCAGCACGTGCGTAGTCGTTGCCTTGTAGGTGAGGGCTCGGGTGCCGTCTTCGAGTGTTTCGCAGATGTAGTAACCGAAATCGGGTTTGAGCTCGTCGTGCGGCCATGGCGTCGCCGAGTAGTTCGTCTGCCACAGGGCCCACGCAAGCCCGGGCGTGCCACCGGGAACCGGGTAGCGCGCGTTGTACAGCCTGATCCAGACCATCCTCTTCTCCTTCGTACTATTCGGTTTCCCGGCAACACCGCCAGGTCTCCGTCCCTGTCCGTGCGCAACACCAGCGCACCTCCCGCCCGCAACATGTCCATCACGTGCGGACTCGGGTGCCCGTAGCGGTTGCCCGTGCCGACGCTCACCAGCGCCACCCGCGGCCGCACGGCCTTGAGAAACGCGGGCACCGAGTACCGCGAGCCGTGGTGCGGCACCTTGAGCACCTCGGCACCCAGGTCCCGCTCCCCCAGCAACGCCGACTGGCCGGCCAGCTCGACATCGCCGGTGAGCAGCACTCGGCCCGCTCTGGTGTGTGCTTTGAGGACGAGCGAGTAATCGTTGACCGTCGTGTTCGTGTCTCCTGCTGTCGGTGGCCGTCGTGGCCCCAGCACCTCCACTTCCAGTCCGGGCCAGGCAAACCGCTCACCGGCCTTCGGCTCCACCACCCGCACGCCACGACTGCGGGCCTGTTGACCGACCTCCTTCCACGCCCACGCGGGCTCCTTGAGCGGCCCCACCGCCACCGCACCCACCGCACGCCCGGTGAGCACAGCCGACAGGCCCTGGACGTGGTCCGCGTGCAAATGCGTCAACACGACCAGAGGAATCCTCTTGATTCCCAACGTCTTCAGGCACCGGTCGACGGCACCGGGATCGGGCCCGGTGTCCACCACGACCGCGCGGTCGGCGTCGTCGGTCGCCAGAACCAGTGCGTCGCCCTGGCCCACATCGCAGGTGATCACCTTCCACCCGTCCGGCGGCCAGGCCGGCGCCACGACCTTCAGCGGCACCAGCACCACGAAGACGCCGACCAGCACGGCGACGACCAACGTCCGCGTCTTCTTGAGGCGCAGCAACAACACCACCGTCGCCACGACCACGGTCAACGCGATCGCCCCGAGCCAGCCCTCCGGCCACCTGACGGACGCGCCGGGCACGGTCGCCGCCTGCCGCCCGACCTGGATGAGCCACGTCACCGCGGGTCCGGCGACGTGCACGACCAGTTCGGCGGCCGGGTCCCAGAGCGGCGCGACGGCTGCCGCCGCCACGCCCAGCACCGTCGCGGGTGCGACCACCGGCCCCGCGACCAGGTTGGCGACGATCGCCACGAGACTGACCTGACCGGAGAGCCCGGCGACCAACGGAGCCGTTGCCAGGCTTGCGGCCGTCGGTACGACGATCGCCTCGGCCAGGCCGCTGGGCACGCCGCGTTCCTTCAGCGCCCGCGACCACTTCGGCGCCACCAGCACCAGCGCCGCCGTCGCCACCACGGAGAGCGCGAACCCCGGATCGCCGCCCAGCGCGGGATCGACGAGGACCAGCAGGAGGATCGCGGTCGCGAGGCTCGGGAGCGTGGACCGGCGCCGGCCCAGCACGAGCGCCAGCAGCGTGACGGCACCCATGACCGCGGCTCTGAGCACGCTGGGCTCCGGACCCGCGAGGACCACGAACCAGACCAAGGCCGCCATCGCTGCCGCGGCCGCTGTTCGCGGGCCGGCCCTGAGTCGCTTGGCCACCAGGTAGACCGCGCCGCACACGATCGCGAGGTTCGCGCCGCTCACCGCAAGCAGGTGCGCGAGGCCGGCGGTGCGGAACTCGTCGACGATGCGAGGCACCATCTGGTCGGTGTCGCCCACCACCAGTGCCGGCAGGAGGCCGGCTTCCTCGGCATCGAGGACCTCGCTGGCTTCCTTCAGACCGTCGCGGAGGTGGTCCGCCCAGCTCTGCCAGATCGGAGGTGGCCGCGGGTCGGTCGGCGGGCCGCGGACTCGCAGGACTGCCGAGGTGAGATCGCCGCCTCGGGGCGGGGCGAGCGTACCCCTGGCCGTGACTCTTTGGCCTGGCAACAGGTTTCGCCACTTGTCGGCCGGTGCCAGCAGGACCAGTTTGGCCCCGTTCGCCTTCGCCGTGATGACCACGTGGTCGACGCCTGCCTGGTGGCCGCCGAAGCCTGCGGCCCTGATGCCTTTCGGCCTGGTCGTGAGTTCGACGGTGAGAGTGGTCGTACGGCCTTCGTCGGCGGCCAGTCGGAGCGGGTGGGTTTCGGCTCTCAGGACGTTGCTGCCCACCCAGGCCGCGGCAACCGGGCCGGAGATCAGGAGGGCGATCGCGCAGGTCCTGGTCCACCAGGCTCTGCGCCACGCGGCCAGGCCGATGGCCCCTGCCGCGAGGCCCGTGAGGACTGCCGCCTGCCAGCTGAGGAAGAGACCGGCGACGGCGGTCGCCCACACCGCTGCCGCAGCGGGGACCAGCCGGTAGTCGTGGGTTATCGAGTGCTTGCGGACCACCGGAGCCTCCGTTGTCCTGACTCGAGCAGCAGTCGCTCGGTGGCGCGGGTGGATTGGGGTGTGGCTCGGCGGGTGATGTGGACAGAACGCATGACCAGACTCCTGTTGGAGGGCAGCGGGGCTGAACCGGATCGGAAGATCGGGTCAGGTGTGGACCAGCTCGGCCAGCTTGGCCAGCTTGGTGTCGCCGATGCCTTCCACCTCGCGGAGTTGGTCGACCGAGGCGAACGGGCCCTTGCGGGTGCGGTGCTCGACTATGCGCTGCGCCGTCACCGGGCCCACGCCGGGCAGGGCGTCCAGTTCGGCGGCCGTTGCCGCGTTCAGGTCCAGCTTGGACGGGGCGGCGCCGGGTGCGGCCTGGGGCGGCAGGCCGACGGCTATCTGCTCGCCGTCGGCCAGTTTGCGGGCCAGGTTCAGGTTGTGGAGGTCGGTGCCCGGCTTGATGCCGCCTGCCAGGCGGACGGCGTCGGCCACTCTGGCGCCGGAGGTCACCGTCACCAGGCCGGGGGTGGCCACCTCGCCGACCACGTTCACGACCAGTTCCTGGGCCGCGGCCGTGGTGCTCACGAGGGCCACGGCCGGGGCCGGTTCGGCGGCGGGGCTCTGCCACCAGCTGCCCAGGCCGATCACGGTGCAGGCGACGACTATGCCCAGGGCCAGGAGGCCTCGGCGTGGCAGGCGCGGCAGGTGAAGGCGGCGGCGGGGTTTGCCGTGTTCGTCGGAGTCTTCGGAGCGGGCGTAGACCAGGGTCGGGTCGGCGCGGACCTTGGCGGCCAGGGCTGCCAGGCGTTCGCTCGGGCTGTCGGCAGGGTGGGGGCGGGGGAGCATGGGGGCGACGCTACGGAGCGGGGTGGGTGGGGTGACCGGGTTGGCTCCGGGGCTGTGGATTACTCGCGGGTTGTGGACAGGTCGCGATCACTCGGGGCTTGAGGACGCGGAATTGTCGGGGGTGTGTGGGAGGATGTCGGGCCCTCCCGGCAGCACCACCACGCCCAGCACTCCTGGGCCCGTGTGGGCACCGATCACCGCGCCGACCTCGGAGATCACGCATCCCGTCGAGCCGGGCAGGCGTTCGTCCAGCCGGGTCGCCAGTTCCGCGGCGCGTTCGGGAGCTGCCAGGTGGTGCACGGCCAGGCCTACCGGGCCATCGCCCGCCGCGGCCGCAGCCAGGTCGACCAGGCGGCCCACGGCCCGGCTCATCGTGCGGACCTTCTCCAGCGGCACGATTCGGCCGTCGTCCATGTGCAGCAGCGGTTTCACGGCCAGCGCGGTCCCCACCAGCGCCGCCGCCGTGCCGATCCGCCCGCCCCTGCGCAGGTGGTCGAGGGTTTCGAGGCAGAAGAACATCCTGGTCTGCGCGGCGGCAGAGGTGGCGGCCTCCTCGACGGCAGCGTGTGAACGTCCATCAGCGACGGCCGCACACGCGCGCAACACCGCGAAACCGAGCCCCATGCCCGTCGAGCGCGAGTCGACCACGCGAATCCGGGACGGGTCGATCTCCTCGGCAGCCAGCCGCGCCGCCTCCCACGTCCCGGACAGCTCACGAGAGAGATGCACGGACACGATCGCGTCCGACGACGACAGGACGTCCCGGTACACGGCAGCCATCTCGCCTGGCGTCGGGCGAGACGTGGTCACGCGGCGGTGCTCGGCAAGGGCACCGGCCAGCTCGAAAGGACCGAAGTCGACGCCATCGAGGCGTCCGGCACCGTCCACCGCCACGTGCAGCGGCACCACGGTGATCGAATGGCGCTTCGCGAACCCCTCGGGCAGGTATGCCGTGGAGTCGGTGACGATGGAGATGCGCACGAGCGACGAGCCTACGGGGCTCACTCCTCCGTGGGACTCAACGCCACGGACGAGATGAGGGCGGCCATCGCCTTGCCCACCAGCTCGTGGCCCTCCCAGCCCCAATGCATCCCGTCTGGATTTCCTGCGCCGGAACGCACGTGCTCACCGATCACGGCCGGCAGGTCCAGCAACGGCACTCCCGCACGTGAGGCCCAGCCACGCACGGCCGCAGCCGCAGCCGCGTGTCCGTCATGCACAAAGCGATACGTGGGAGCCCGGTGCACCGACGGCACGATCCCCACCGCCGGCATCGTGTACTGGAGGTTGCGCACCGACTGGAGCATGTCCCGCAGGTACCGCGCAGTCAGCGCCGGAGGTAACGCGGTGCGCGCGTAGGGCGCCAACAGCGGTTGGACGTCCCGATAACGCGCCCGCACCCACTTCCGCAACCAGTCAGGCCGCACATAACGCAGCCCCTCGCGCAAGTACGTGGGCAACGGCGACGGCAGCGTGTCCATGCTCCCCACCGCGAACACCAGAACGTCGGTGCGAGGCAGCAACGACCAGATCCGCGGATCCCCGGTCAACGCCCACCAGGCGTCCCGAGCCGTCCACCCGAACCCGGCCGCCAGCTCCGCTGAACCACCCAGCTCAGCGGCACAGATGTTGTGCCACAACCGCGGGTGATCAGCGGGTAACGGCCCGGAAGGCCCGAAGAACGACAGCGAGTCCCCGAGGACGAGCAGTCTCAACGCGTGATGCCCGCGTTGTAGGAGGAGAGCCGCCAACGGCCGTTGCGCCGCGTGAACACCGTCCAGTGGCAGTTGGAGATCCCACCGAGCTGCGACCACGACGGCACCGGCAAGTCCAGCAACCGCCCGGTCAACGCACTGATGAGCCCGCCGTGCGCGCACAGCATCACCGTGCCGGAGAACTCCGCGTCCACCTCGGTCACGACCTCGACGGCCCGAGCGGCCACCTCGACGCGCGACTCACCGTCCGGCGGCGTGTAGGTCGGATCGGTCCGCCACACCGTGATGGCGCCCGGCCACTCCTGCTCCACCTCGGCCGTGGTCAGTCCCTGCCACTTGCCCAGATGGGTTTCGCGCAGCCGCTCGTCGATCCGCAGCGGGATGTCCGTCGATGAGGTGAAAACCCCAGCGGTGTTGCGCGCGCGTTGCAGGTCGGACGCGACCACGATCTCCGGCTCGAACCCGGCGAGCACCGGGACGGCGAACCTGGCCTGGTTCAAGCCGGTCTCGGTGAGCGCCGAGTCCAGATGACCCTGCAGACGACCTGTCGCGTTGTAGTCGGTCTCACCGTGCCGCCACAGCACGAGCCGGCTCAGGGCCATCAGCTACCTCATTCAGCCGTGGACTCGGCGGGGACGTCCGCTTCGAACTCGATGCGCGGGCAGTCCTTCCACAGTCGCTCCAGGCCGTAGAAGCTGCGCTCCTCCGTGTGCTGCACGTGCACCACAACGTCCACGAAGTCCAGCAACACCCAACGGCCCTCGCGAGCCCCTTCGCGGCGCACCGGCTTCGTGCCGGCCTCCCGCAGCTTCTCTTCGATGTTGTCGACGATCGCGCCGACCTGCCGCTCGTTCGGAGCGGACGCGATCACGAACACGTCAGTGATCACGAGCTGGTCGGAGACGTCGAGCACCGTCACGTCGTGCGCCTTCTTGTCGGCCGCTGCGTTCGCCGCGACCAGCGCCAGCCGTCGTGCCTCGTCGGTGGCTGCCACGTCACTCCTCTGACTTCCGGCGAGCGTCGATACGCCCACACGAGTTACTGAGGGTACCGGCGACCGCCAACCGTTACGTCGCACGCGGGCATGAGGAAGGCCACCCCAGCGCCCTGGAGTGGCCTTGAACTGCGTCGAAACTCAGAGCGGGCGGACCTGCTGGGCCTGCGGCCCCTTCTGTCCCTGCCCGACCTCGAACTCGACCTTCTGGTTCTCCTCGAGCGAGCGGAACCCCTTGGACTGGATCTCCGAGTAGTGCACGAAGACGTCAGCCGAGCCGTCGTCGGGGGCGATGAAGCCGAACCCCTTCTCGGCGTTGAACCACTTCACGGTGCCTGTAGCCAAAGCCTTGCCTTTCACCAACCAGCAACAACGCGATGATTGTTGCTCCCCGAGACCGCGGATGCACGCGAAATCCACCCAAAGGTGGTCACGACTCGGAGTACAAGCCGGTTTTGGCGATGTACTGGACCACACCGTCTGGGACCAAATACCAAACCGGCTGGCCCGAAGCGGTCCGCGCGCGGCAGCCGGTGGAGGAGATGGCCATGGCCGGGACCTCGACGAGCGACACGGCTCCTGGCGGCAGGTGATGGTCAATCAGCGTGTAGCCCGGACGGGTGACCCCGATGAAGTGGGCCAGTGCGAACGCGTCTGCGGCGCGCTTCCACGACAGGATCTGCTCCAGCGCGTCGGCGCCGGTGATGAAGAACAGGTCCGCGTCCGGGTACTGCTTCTTCAGGTCCGTGAGCGTGTCCACGGTGTACGTGGGGCCGTCGCGGTCGATGTCCACGCGACTGACCGAGAAGCGGGGGTTGGACGCGGTGGCGATGACCGTCATCAGGTAGCGGTCCTCGGCGGGCGACACCTCGCGCGACGACTTCTGCCAGGGCTGACCCGTCGGCACGAAGATCACGCGGTCCAGGTCGAACCTGGCCTGCACCTCGCTGGCGGCCACGAGGTGGCCGTGGTGGATGGGGTCGAACGTGCCACCCATGACGCCGATGCGCATCAAAACAGCGTAGACGGGCGCGGACCGCTCCCATGGTCCTGCGCCCGTCGTGCTGATCACACCGGACGGCCCAGGGGGAGGACGGGCCGTACGGCGCGCGGCCCACCCCGAAGCAGAGCCGCGCACAGGAGGAACGCATCCGCCTCTCCCCCATTACGCGGCTCGGCCAAAATTTTTCTCACCAGGCGACGACGAGCTTCACAGGGCCCCTGACCAGCGAACCCTTGCGGAACTCGACCGGTTCCGCGAGCCGCAGACCAGGCATCCGGCGCAACAACGTGCCCAGCGCGACCTGCAGCTCCATCCGCGCGAGCTGCGAGCCGAGGCAGAAGTGGATGCCGTGCCCGAACTGCAGGTGCTGGCCGACATCGCGGCTCAGGTCCAGTTCGTCGCTCTTCGGGTACACCGACTCGTCGCGGTTCGCCGACGACACGACCACGAGTACGGCGTCGCCTTCCTTCACGAGCGCGTTGCCGACCTGGACGTCCTCGGTGGCGATGCGCGTGAAGCCGGCACCACTACCCAATGGGATGAACCGCAGCAGCTCCTCGATCGCGTTCGGGAGCGTGTCCGGGTCTTCACGCAGGCGCTTCATGGCGTCCGGGTGCTCGAACAGGGTCACGACGCTGTTGGCGATCATGTTCGCCGTCGTCTCGTGGCCGGCGACGAGCAACGTGATGCCGAACCGGACGAGTTCGTCCTCGCTCAGCCGGTCGTCGTTGTCACGGGCTGCGACGAGCGCGCTCATCAGGTCGTCCGCGGGCTGTTGACGGCGTTTCGCAATGAGGCCGGTGAAGTAGGCGTGCAGTTTGAGCATGCCTTCCATGGCCTCTTCCGGCGTGTAGCCGCCGACCGTGGCCAGCACCTGGTTCGACCACATGCGGAAGTCGGCGCGGTCCTCGAACGGCACCCCCAGCAGCTCGCAGATCACCGTGATCGGGAACGGCATGGTGAAGCCCTCGACCAGGTCGCCGGGGTTGTCCATGCGGTCGAGCAGGTCGTCGGTGATCTGCTGCGCGCGTGGACGCAGCTGTTCGATCCGCCGCACCGTGAACGCCTTGGACACGAGGCGTCGCATGCGTGCGTGGTCTTCGCCGTCGTGGGTGAGGATCGACCCACCGGGCGCGATGAGGGGCTGCATCCTCGGCACGTCCTGGTTGACCGTTCGCGCTCGGCTGAAGCGCGGGTCGCCCAGGACGAACTTCGTCTCTTCGTAGGACGTGACGAGCCAGCCCTCGCCGCCGTACGGGTACGTCACGCGCGTGACGGGCTCTTCACGCCGTAGACGTTCATAGGTCGGATCGAGGGCCAGGCCGTCGGTTTCGGAGAACGGGTAGGTGGGAGCCATGTCTCCGAAGGTAGAGCTACGCCTTCGGGCGCGTGTGACCTTCGCCCCAGACGACCCATTTAGAGGACGTCAGCTCGGATAGGCCCATCGGACCGCGGGCGTGCAGCTTCTGCGTGGAGATGCCGATCTCGGCGCCCATGCCGAACTCGGCACCGTCCGTGAACGCCGTGGAGGCGTTGACGAACACCGCCGCCGCGTCCACTCGCGTCGTGAACTTCCGTGCTGCCGCAACGTCGTTCGTCACGATGGCCTCGCTGTGGCCCGAGCCGTACGTCGCGATGTGCTGCACCGCTTCATCCAGCGAGCCGACGACCTTCGCGGAGATGTCGAGGCTCAGGTACTCGGTGCCCCAGTCGTCGTCGGTCGCCTTCTCGACGTTCGGCTGCTGCGCGAACTCGTCGTCGCCGTGGATGGTCACGCTCTCCTGCTGCAACGCCTTGGTGATGCGCGGGACGAACTCCTTCGCGACGTCCTTGTGCACCAGGAGCGACTCAGCCGCGTTGCACACGCTCGTGCGACGCGTCTTGGCGTTGAGGACGATGGCCTCGGCCATGTCGAGGTCGGCGTGCGCGTCCACGTAGACGTGGCAGTTGCCGACACCGGTCTCGATCGTGGGAACCGTCGCCTGCTCCACCACGGCGTTGATCAAACCCGCGCCACCACGCGGAATCACCAGGTCGACCAGGCCGCGGGCGGTGATGAGGTGCGTGACGGACGCGCGGTCGTGACACGGCAGCAGCTGCACGCAATCGGCCGGCAAGTTCACGCTTTCGA
This sequence comes from Lentzea roselyniae, assembly GCF_039537795.1. NCBI lineage: Bacteria > Bacillati > Actinomycetota > Actinomycetes > Pseudonocardiales > Pseudonocardiaceae > Lentzea > Lentzea roselyniae. Next base: position 222,579 of record NZ_BAABBE010000014.1, on the reverse strand, counting down.
GTGCATCGCGCAGGACTGCGACGAGCGTGGTGTTGGAGTGCTCGGCGGTCGAGGAGCCCCGCAGCAGCGCGGCGTTGCCCGACTTCAGCGCGAGACCGGCGGCGTCGACCGTGACGTTCGGGCGAGCCTCGTAGACCATGCCGACGACGCCCATCGGGACGCGGATCTGCTTGAGCTCCAGCCCGTTCGGGAGGATTCCGCCGTTGAGCACCTGGCCGACCGGATCGGCAAGTCCCGCAACGGTTTCCAGGCCCGTGGCCACGCCGTCGATGCGGGCTTCGGTGAGCGTGAGGCGGTCCAGGATGTTGTCTGGCAGGCCTGCCGCCCTGCCCGCTTCGAGGTCCTTCTTGTTGGCCTCGATGATCTCTGGCGCGCGCTGGCGGAGAGCGGCGGCCATCTCGTGCAGCGCGGCATCCTTGCGCTCACGGGTGGCGAGGACGAGTTCGTCGGCGGCGACGCGGGCGCGGCGGGCTGCTGCGTGCACCTGGTCGCGCAGGTCATCAGTCACGCTGCACAGCTTACGACCTGCGACAATCACAATTGTCAGACCCGCCTGGCAAGCTTGCTCCCCATGGACGACATCGCGTTGCGAGAGCTGGCCGAAGAACGGCTACGGGCACTGGCAGGCCCCGAGGCGGTGCTGCGCGAGGACCAGTGGACCGCGATCCACACCCTCGTGGCTCAGCGCCGCAGAGCTCTCGTCGTCCAGCGCACCGGCTGGGGCAAGTCGGCCGTGTACTTCATCGCGACGGCGTTGCTGCGCCAGCTCGGTGAGGGACCGACGGTCATCGTCTCGCCACTGCTCGCGTTGATGCGCAACCAGGTCGACGCGGCGGCACGGGCAGGCGTGCACGCGGTGACGATCAACTCGGCCAACACCGACGAGTGGGACGCCGTGCAGGAGCAGGTCGCGGCCGGCGACGTCGACGTGCTCCTGGTGAGTCCGGAACGGCTGAACAACCCCGACTTCCGCGACACCGTGCTGCCCTCGCTGACCGCTTCCGCGGGCATGCTCGTGGTCGACGAGGCGCACTGCATCTCGGACTGGGGCCACGACTTCCGGCCGGACTACCGCAGGCTGCGGACGTTGCTGACGGAGCTGCCACCGGGCGTGCCGGTGCTGGCGACGACGGCGACGGCCAACGACCGCGTGGTCCACGACGTCACCGAGCAGCTGGGCCTCGGCGCCGAGGAGGGCACGCTGGTCCTGCGCGGGCCGCTGGACCGCGACAGCCTGCGTCTTTCGGTCGCGCTGCTGCCGACCGCCGAGTCACGCCTCGGGTGGCTCGCGGAGCAGCTCGACCGGCTGCCGGGCTCCGGCATCATCTACACCCTCACGGTCGCGGCGGCGGACGACATCGCGGCGTTCCTGTCGTCACGCGGCTTCCCGGTGGCCGCGTACTCGGGCAAGACCGAGCCTGCCGAACGTGAACGCGCCGAAGAGGACCTGCTGAACAACCGGGTCAAAGCGCTCGTCGCCACCTCCGCACTGGGCATGGGTTTCGACAAGCCGGACCTGGGGTTCGTCGTGCACGTCGGCGCGCCGTCCTCGCCGATCGCCTACTACCAGCAGATCGGCCGGGCGGGCCGCGGCGTCGACCGTGCCGAGGTGATCCTCCTGCCGGGTCACGAGGATCGCGACATCTGGGCGTACTTCGCCTCGCTGGCGTTCCCGGCGGAGGTCGTGGTGCGCCAGGTGCTGTCCGCGCTGGCAGGCGCGAGCAAGCCGTTGTCGACGGCGGCGCTCGAGCCGATGGTCGAGCTGTCCCGGGGCAGGCTCGAGGTCGTGCTGAAGGTGCTGGACGTGGACGGCGCGGTCCGGCGGGTGCGCGGTGGCTGGGAAGCGACCGGGCGCCCGTGGGAGTACGACGGCGATCGGTACGCGCGCATCGCCGAGGCGCGCAGGGCCGAGCAGCAGGTGATGATCGACTACCTGCGGACGTCGTCGTGCCGGATGAAGTTCCTGCAGGACCAGCTGGACGACCCGCACGCGCGCGAGTGCGGTCGTTGCGACAACTGCACTGGCGAGCGGTTGTCGGTCGAGGTGTCGGAAACGGCGGCAGGCGCGGCCCGCGAACGCCTGCTGCGCCCCGGCCTGGACGTGGCGCCGCGCAAGATGTGGCCCACCGGCATGGCCGCGATCGGCGTGTCGTTGTCCGGCAAGATCCCGCCGTCGGAAATCGCGGCGACGGGCCGGGCACTGGGCCGGCTCACCGACATCGGCTGGGGCAACAGGCTCCGCGACCTGCTCGCCGACGGCACCGACCGCGAGATCCCCGAGGACGTCTTCGCGGCCTGCGTGAAGGTGCTGTCGGCGTGGGCCTGGGACGACCGCCCGGTCGGTGTGGTGACGGTCGGTTCCCGCAGGCGCCCGGCTCTGGTCGACAGCTTCGGCCAGCGCATCGCGTCCATCGGCAGGCTGCCGTTCCTCGGCACCGTGTGGCTCGGTGAGTCGACGCACCGAGCCAACAGCGCCCAACGCCTGGCCGGCCTCGTGCGCTCCGGCGAGACACCGGATGTGTCCGGTGTGGATGGTCCGGTGCTGCTGGTGGACGACCACATCGACACCGGCTGGACGATGACGGTGGCGGCTCGGATGCTCAGGAAGGAGGGGGTGCCCGCGGTGCTGCCGTTCGCGCTGGCCGTGACGAACTGACGTACGCGCCTGAGCGACCGCGCATCCGCCCGCTAGACCGAGCGGGACAGCCGGGGCGGCGAACCGCGCCGCGGTGGCCAGACCAGAGTGAACCTGCTGGCAGGGTTCGGCCGAGCCCGGGGTGAGGCACTGCCACTCGGGTCCAACGGTCGGGCGTGCGTGCATCCGACACCAGGGCCCGACAGCACGCGCACGACCGGGGCGGCCAACCGCACGCCGATGGCCAAGCCGGAACGAACCCGCAGGCACGCTCCGGCGGAACACCGAAGCGAGGCGCTGAATTCGGGTTCAACGTGCGACCGACACAGGACTCCGGCAGCACGCGGAACAACCGGGCGGCCACCGCGCCGGGAAGCTAGGCCGGAGTGAACCTGCCGGCAGGTTCGGGCGAGCCCGGAGGTGAGGCACTGCCACCCGCGCCCAACAGTTGGACGCCCGTGCATCCGACACCAGGGCCCGACAGCACGCGCACGACCGGGGCGGCCAACCGCACGCCGATGGCCAAGCCGGAACGAACCCGCAGGCACGCTCCGGCGGAACACCGAAGCGAGGCGCTGCCATTCGAGTTCAACGGCTGGGCGACCGCGCAACCGCCGCTGAGCCCCCGACAGCGCGCGGCACGACCGAGGCGGCGAACCGCACCGCGGAGGCCAGGCCGGCGCGAACCTGCTGGCAAGTTCGAGCGAACCTGGAGGTGAGGCACTGCCACCCACATCCAACGACAGGGGCGAGCGTGCGCCCCGACAGCACGCGGCGCACCGAGCGGCCAATCACACGGCCATGGCCAAGCCGGAACGAACCCGCAGGCACGCTCCGGCGGAACACCGAAGCGAGGCGCTGCCGCTCGCGTCCAACGGTCGGGGCGTGCACCCGACAGCACGCGGCACAACCGGCCTCGCCAGCCGCAGGCCGCTGGCCAGACCGGAGTGAACCCGCAGGCAGGTTCGAGCAAACCCGGAGGTGAGGCACTGCCACTATCGTCCAACGGCTGAGCGATCACGCCGGAAGACCTGGCACGTCGGTGCCGGGCCTGCCGAAGCACGACCCCGAGTTGTCGTGACTTCCGGCGAGCGAGAAACTCCACCGCATGATCCCGCCTGGACCGGCCACGCCTCGCACACGCAGGTCGTGGTTGCGGATGTTCCTCGTCGGACTGGCGCTGTGGGTCGCGACGGTGGTGATCACCTACCTCACCGGCAACGCCAACCTGATTCCGACGATCGTGCTGCTGGGCAGTTTCCTGGTGCCGGCGACGTTCGTGGTGTGGGCGTTCGAGCACAGGCACTCCGGTGAGGTGACCGGGGAGCTCGTGTTCCGGACGTTCGCGGTCGGTGGTGTGCTGGGTGTGCTCGGGGCGTCCTTGCTGGAGACGTACCTGCTGCATCCGTCGCCGTGGCTGTTCGTGGGCGTCGGGCTGATCGAGGAAGCGGTCAAGCTCGGTGCGCTGGCGTTGCTCACGCGGCATCTGGTGCACAAGTCGACACGGGACGGGCTGGTGCTCGGGGCCAGTGTCGGGTTCGGGTTCGCGGCGTTCGAGTCGGCCGGGTACGCGCTGATGGCGACGTTGACCGAGGACGGGCTGTCGTTGATGGACCTGGTCACGACGGAGCTGTTGCGAGGGTTCCTCGCGCCGTTCGGGCACGGGCTGTGGACGGCGATCCTGGGTGGGGTGTTGTTCTCGCGCAGTGTTCGCGAGCACTTCCTGCTCACCGGGCGGCTGCTTTGGGCGTACCTCGGGGTGTCGTTGCTGCACGCGCTGTGGGACTCGATGAACAGCATCGCCGCGGTGATCACGTTGGTGCTGACCGATCAGCCTTGGCAGGAGCAGGCGTTCGAGGCCGGTTACATGCCTCAGCCGACGCCTGTGCAGGTGCAGCTGTTCACGGTCTTCACGTGGCTCGGGCTGGCGTTGATCTCCGTGGTCGGGCTGCTCTGGCTGCTCAGCCTGGTGCGGGCGTCCCGGCGGGAGTTCGCGCCGGTGCGCGGCTATCCGCTGCGCACCGACGCGCGGTGGTGGCCGGGAGGCCGCTAGCAGTTGTGGATGCCTGAGGTTGCGGACGACACCACCAGGTCCACGCCGGGCAGGGTGATGTGGGCGCCGTTGACCTTGAGGCCGCCGGGTGCCGGTACCTGCTCGTTGATCACGATCTTGCCGCCGGGCAGCGGGATCGTGGTGTTGGGTGCGTTGCTGACGGTGATCGGGAGGCCGGCGACGGTCAGCGCGCCGATGGTGACGGTGCCGGTGGCGCCGGCGCAGGTGCTGCGGGAGGTGGCGACGACGTCTCGCAGCGCGATGATGCCGATGCCGACTTCCGTGACCGACGTGCGTGCGGTCGAGGTGCCGGGTGTCAGCGTTGTGACCACCGACGTGCACAGCGCGCGGGCGCCTACGGGCAGGTTCGCGGCGCACGGTGGTGTGGTTGTTGTTGCGCGCGCGACGCGGACTTCGCCCGTGTCCGGTGTCGGTGCCACGGTCAGGCCGAGGGCGTTGCCCGAGAGGCCGAAGCCGCGGCCGGTCATGTGTTGCAGACCTGCCGTGGTGGACGTCTGGCTCGGCTCGTAGAACTGGTCGCCTGCGAAGGTGGCCGTCACGGGCACTGTTGCTGTCGGGTTGAGCGGTTGGTCCACGGACGCGATCGTGCACTCCGCGGTGCCTTGGGCGTCGGTCGTGTCCACACAGGACTGTTCGCCCAGGTTGAGCTGGACGGTGCGGGCGGCTACGGGTGTGCCGTCGTCCTCGGTCAGTTTGGCGGCCAGGCGGGCGGGTTCGGCGTTGGCCACGGTCGCGTCGCCGGTGTAGGTGAGTGCGGTTTCCTCTTTGGTGACCACGAAGTCGGCGCCGGTGTTCGACGGCAGCAGGCCCTTGCTGCCCGCGAACGCCGCGGTCAGCGGGTAGGTGCCCGCCGGCTCGTTCGGCGTGATCGAGCACGATGCCACGCCGGACGCGTTGGTGGTGCCGGTGCAGGTCTCGGTGTTGTTCAGGGTGAAGACCACCGGCTGGTCGCCCACGGGTGCGCCGGTGCCGGTGAGGGTCAGGCGGGCGGAGACCGTTGCCGGGTCGTGGAAGTCACCGGTCAGCGCGCCGGTGTAGGTGAGCGTCGTCGGCTTGCGGGTCACCTCGAACTGGACCTGCGTGCTCGACGGGTGGTGCACCACGTCGCCGCCGTAGCCGATCGCCAACGGGTAGGTGCCCGCGTTCTCGTTCGGGGTGATCGAGCAGGAGGCGACGCCGTTGGCGTTGGTCGTGCCGACGCAGGTTTCGGTGGCGTTGAGGCGGAACACCAGTGCGGCGTTGGGCACCGGGGTGCCCGAGGTCGTGGCGGTGAGGCGGGCGGAGAGTGTCACCGGGTCGCCGGTGAAGCCGGAGGACGGGCCGGTGTAAGTGATCGTCGTGGACTCGACGAGGTAGCTGATGGTCACCGACGGCTCTTCGTCGGTCTCCTCTACGACGAAGTTCGAGACGCCGGCGCCCGCGCGGGCAGAGCCGTTGCCGCCGTCACCGCCGTCGACCGCGATGATCAGCGGGGTCGGCGCCTGGAATCCGGACGCGCCGCCGCCACCGCCGTACCAGCCACCGCCGCCTCCTCCCCCGCCGCCACCGCCGGCGGTCGCGGGGTTGCCGGGTGCGCCGAGTCCGCCGAACCCGAAGGTGCCGGGGAGACCGGGGAAGCCGCCCGGTCCCGGGATGCCGGGCGTGCCGCCGGTGTTGTCGCCGCCGTTGCCTGCGTTGGTTCCCGGAACACAGCCGATGGCGAAGCACCGGCCACCGCCGCCTCCGCCGCCGGGCGCGACGATCAGCCTGCTGCTGAGGCTGTCGCAGGGTGCGGCCGCCGAGCACAGCCGCACGTCGCTCGCCCCACCGCCGGCGCCGCCCGCGAACGGCGTGCCCAAGCCGCCGGGTGCGCCGCCGCCGAAGCCCGGCACGCCGCCGTTCGCGCCGTTTCCGTGGCCGCCGTTCTGGCCGACTGCGACCACCAGCTGCGTGACGCCTGATGGGACGGCGAGGTCCGCGGTGGCTCGGTGGCCACGTCTGCCGCTCGGGGCCGAGCCGTCGCCGCCGTCGGCGCCGTTGCCGCCGCGTCCGCCGATGGCCACCACGCGCAGCTTCGTGACGCCTGCCGGGATCGTGTAGGTCTGTTCGCCGCCGGTCGGGTGGAACGTCCTGGTGACGAGGTGATCGGCGAGTGCCGGTGGTGCGAACACGACGCTCGCGCCCATCAGGCCGATGGTGAGCGCCGTCGCGAGCCTGGCTCGGGACATCCGGGCTGCCTTCCGTGCAGAGGGGCCCCGACCCGGCGAAAGGATCCCGCAACACAGTTCGGGACGTCACGAACTTCACCCGAACGCCAGAGGCAAAGAAGCCGAACGGACGCGCGGACGGCCCACTGGTGCGGTGTGGCACTGTTTGGCCATGACTCCGGACGTCGTGCGGTTCCGGCAGGCCGATCTTCTGTCCGCGCTGCACCGGCGGTTCGGGCCGGTCGTGCGGATGGGCCCGTACACCTACCTGCTCGGGCCGGAGGCGAACCAGTTCGTGTTCGCCAACTCCGAGCTGTTCGAGGTGGAGCGGGCGTTCCAGGTGCTGGTGCCGGTGGACGGGCCCACGTCGTTGATCGTCAGTGACGGCGAGGACCACAAGCGACGGCGGCGGCTCGTGCAGCCCGCGTTGGTGCACCGGCAGATCGCCAACTACGTGCCGGTCATGCGGGCCAACGCCGAAGCGGCGCTCGACGCGTGGCGGCCCGGCGAGACGGTCGACGTCTACCAGGAGTTCCGGCGGGCGATCCGGCGCAGCACGATCCACGCGTTGTTCGGCGAGAAGCTGGCACAGGACGCGGACTTCTTCGGTGCGCACCTGCAGCTGCTGATCAACCTGGTCGACCGCAACCCCGCGGTGGTCACGTGGCTGCGGCGCACGAAGGCTCCGGCCTGGCGCAACGCGATGAGGGCCAGGAGAGCTGTCGACGCGCGGGTCTACCAGGCGATCGAGGAAGCGCGCCGGGGAGCGGCCGAGGACGACCACGTGCTCGCGTCGCTCGTGCGCGAGAAGGACGGGCTGAGCGACCTCGAGGTGCGCGACCAGGTCGTCACGCTGATCGCGGCCGGGTACGAGACGACCAGCGGCGCGATGGCGTGGGCGGTCTTCAACCTGTTGCGGCACAACGGGGTGTGGGAGCGCGCGCAGGAGGACGACGACTATCTGGCCAATGTCGTCAACGAGACGTTGCGGCTGTACCCACCGGCGGTGGTGTCGGCACGGGTTGCGGCGCAACCGTTCGAGTTCGCCGGGAAGAAGATCAAGCAGGGCACGTTTCTGCTGTACAGCCCGTACGTCACGCATCGGCTGGCCGAGGTGTGGCCGGATCCGCTGCGGTTCGACCCGGACCGGTGGGAGCGCAAGCCCGCGCCGCACGAGTTCCTGCCGTTCGGCGGCGGGCCACACCGGTGCATCGGCGCCGGGCTTGCCACGACGGAGCTGACCGTGATGCTGAAAGCGTTGCTGCAGCGGCCGAAACCGGAACTCCTGCCCCAGCGCATCACGCCCACGAGCGTCGCCGCGATGCGCCCCAAGCGCGGACTCAGAATCCGAGCAGCAGGATGATCGTCGAGGCGAGGCAGGCGACGGTGCGCACGTGGTTCCAGAGCGTCCACTTGCGCAGGTACTCGGGCCAGTAGGCGTCGTCGGTCCGTTCGAGGCGGTTGTTCATCGGGACGTTGACGAACATCGTCAGCAGAAAGCATCCGACGATGTAGAGCAGGCCGCCGACGATCCTGCCCTGGAAGACCTCGATGCCGCACAGGACAGCGGTGCCGAGAAAAACCAGCAGGAACAACGGGTTCTGGATGCGGACGTTCATCCGGCGCATGGCACCGCGGGCGTGCTCGGCGGACAGGTCGGCGAGGCCGGGCATGACGGCCGTGGAGAAGGCGAAGAACACGCCGGCCATCAGGCCGGACATGGTGACTGCGATCAGCGTGGTTATCCCCATGACGTCCACTTTGTCGCGTCAACACCGGACTCTCAATGACAGTTCATCGCGCGCGCTTGCTCGTTCGTCCAGACTGATGACATGACGGACGCGTTGGGCGAGGCGCTGCACCTGCTGAGGATGTCCGGCACCTTCTACTGCCGGAACGAACTCACCGAGCCGTGGGGACTGACCATGCCCGACATGGAGGACTGCCTGTGGTTCCACGTGCTGACCAGCGGCCGGTGCGAGGTCGAGGTCGACGGCGCGATCACGGTGCTCGAACCCGGGGACGTCCTCCTCGTGCCCGGCGGCCGGAGCCATCGGCTGTTCAGCGCTCAGGACGCGGCATCACCACTGGTCACAACGCTGCCGCACACGTTCGAAACCGACAACTACGCGATCCTCCGGTACGGCGACGGCGGCGCCGTCACGCACCTCGTGTGTGGCGCGGTCCGCTTCGACCATCCGGCGGCGAAGCACCTCATCACCGTGTTGCCGCATCTGCTGTACGTCCGGCAGGCCGACGACATGCGCGCCACGATCGACCTGATGGCCGCCGAGGCGCGCACCCTGCGCCCCGGCGGCGAAGCGGTGATCACCAGGCTCGCGGACGTGCTGGTGATCCAGACGATCCGCTCGTGGCTCGCCAACGACCCCGCCGCACGCACCGGCTGGCTGGGAGCCTTGCAGGACCAGCAGATCGGGCAGGCGCTCGCGCTGATCCACCGCGATCCCGCGCAGCCGTGGACCGTCGAACGCCTGGCGCACCAGACCGCGATGTCCCGGTCGGCGTTCGCGGCGCGGTTCACCGACCTGGTCGGCGAGCCGGCGATGCGGTACGTGACGCGGTGGCGCATGCACGTGGCGCTCAACCGGTTGCGGGACCGGGACAGCACGGTCAGCGAGATCGCGCGCGGGCTCGGCTACGAGTCGGAAGCGGCGTTCAGCCGGGCGTTCAAGCGGATCGTCGGAGTCTCCCCCGGTCAGGCGCGGGCGGGCTGAAGCAGGTCCCAGCGGTTGCCGTAGAGGTCCTCGAAGACGGCCACGCGGCCGTAGACCTCGTCGCGCGGCGTCTCCAGGAAGCGCACGCCGAACTCGGTCATGCGGGCGTGATCGCGGTCGAAGTCGTCGGTATTGAGGAAGAACCCGACACGGCCGCCGGTCTGGTCACCGACGCGCGCCTTCTCCTCCTCCGACGAGGCCTGCGCCAGCAACAACGACGCTCCACCGCCTGCGGACACCACGACCCAGCGCTTGTCGCCCTGCGGCTCGTCTTCCACCAACGTGAACCCGAGACCGTCCACGTAGAAGCGGATCGCCTCGTCGTAGTCGCGGACCACCAACGTCACCAAACCAAGAGAACGCACGCACAGGAGTATCGACGAGCCAGTTGAGACGTTCACCCGAGGCACCCTCCTCTGTGAGAAAGTGCCCACATGGCGGTGACCACGGAAACTCATCGACTGCCCGTGCGCACTCTCGTCGCTTCGTCGGCGGGCAACGCTGTTGAGTGGTACGACTGGGGCATCTACACGGCGTTCAGCATCTACTTCGCCACCCAGATCTTCCCCGCGGGCAACGAGGCCGCCGCCCTGCTGAGCACATTCGCCACGTTCGCGCTCGCCTTCTTCTTCCGACCGCTCGGCGGTTATCTGCTCGGCCGGTTCGCGGACCTCAAAGGCCGCCGCACCGCGATGCTGCTGACGATCGTGCTGATGTCCGGCGGTTCGGTCGTGATCGGCCTGCTGCCGACCTTCGAGCAGGTCGGCTGGCTCTCACCGGCTCTGCTGGTGCTCGCCCGCATCGCGCAGGGCATGGCGCTGGGCGGTGAGGTGTCCAACGCGTCCGCGTACCTCGCGGAGATCGCGCCCGCCGCACACCGCGGCCGCTACTCGTCGTTCTTCTACATCTCCACCGGTGCGGCGGTGCTGACCGCGTCGCTGCTCGGGTTCGTCCTGTCCCGCAACCTCGACAAGGCGGCGATGGCCTCCTACGGCTGGCGCGTGCCGTTCCTCATCGGCGGGGTGCTCGGTCTGATCGGGCTGTGGCTTCGGCGGGAGCTGAAGGAGACCGAGCAGTTCGAGGAGAACAAGGCCAAGGCGGAGAGCCTGCGCAACCCGTTGATGATGACGCTCAAGGAACATCCGAAGGCGGTCGGTCAGCTCATCGGCGTCACGCTGCTCTCGACGCTGAGCTTCTACACGTTCTTCTCGGCGCTGACGCCGTTCGCGGTGAAGACCAAGGGCGCCAACGACATCGACGTGTTCCTGGCGCTGTCGATCGGCACCGTGGTGTTCATCGCGCTGCAGTACCCGATGGGCTGGCTGGCCGACCGCTACGGCCGCAAACCGCAGATGCTCGTGTGGGCCGGCGCGATGGCTTTGCTGGTCGTGCCGTTGTCGACGCTGGTGCGGCCGGGCCTGATCAACCTCGTGATCGTGTTCTGCGTCGGGCTCGGCCTCTACACGGCGATCACGTCGATCGCGCCCGCGATCATGAGTGAGCTGTTCCCCACCGAACTGCGCGGGCTCGGCATCGGCGCTTGGTACAACCTCACGGTCGCGCTGTTCGGCGGCACCGCGCCGCTGGTCATCCAGGCCGTCGGCGGCACGGTGTTCTTCTGGTACGTCGCCGTGGGCGCGGTGATCACGTTCCTGGTGATCCTGACGCTGCCGGAGACCAAGGGCGTCACTCTGCGCTGAGGTGGTTTCCTCGAGGTCGGCTGGCACGAACCAGTCGTCGTCGCGGCTCAGCAGCGTCGCGCCGAGGCCGAAGAGCCGCCTCGGCCTCCGGGTTCGGGCTGCCCAGGCGGGAGCGGCAGCTTGTCCACAGATCGCCGAGCGGTGGGTTGACAAGCCGTTTCCGCAGCTAGGCTCTGACGTATCGGCCGGTCTGGCCCCCTGGGTGGGAGGGGCATGCCACCAGGGCCGTGATCTTGAAGCTCGCGGTCGTGTGTGACTGACGACGCGGCCAGGAATGGGCGAGCGGCGCCAGACGCACACAGTCCAGGCCGGGCGGCAACCGCGGCGCTGTCCGAGATCAGCGGTGCAGCGGCACCAGGTCATCGGCGTGCACGACCTCGCGACGCTGCTCCTCCGGCAGGTCGTGGGTCTTCCGGCCGATCAACGACGGCAGTTCGGCCGAGTCGTAGCCGACCACACCGCGCGCCACGGTCTCGCCCGCGTGGCTCACGAGCTCCACTACGTCGCCTGCCTCGAAGTCGCCGTCCACGCCCGTGATTCCCGCTGCCAGCAACGAACGGCGTCGGCCTACGACAGCGGCGACGGCGCCGTCGTCGAGGTGCAGGCGACCGTTCGCGTCGGTGGCGTAACCGAGCCAGAAGCGGCGTGCGGTGAGGCGCGAGCCCGTAGCGGCGAAGGCCGTGCCGACGTCTGCGGCGGACAACGCCCGGGACGCGTCGGAGGAACCCGCCAGCAGCACCGGGATGCCGGCCGAGGAAGCGAGTCGTGCCGCTGCCAGTTTTGAGGCCATGCCGCCGGTGCCGAGGCCGGACGCCCCGGCGGTGCCGGCCTGCACACCGTCCACATCGGACGCTCCAGCCACCTCGGAGATCCGCACCGCACCGGGCTTGCGCGGGTCGCCGGAGTAGAGAGCGTCGACATCGGACAGCAGGAACAACGCGTCTGCGCCGACCAGGTGAGCCACCAGGGCGGCGAGACGGTCGTTGTCGCCGAAGCGGATCTCCTCGGTGGCGACGGTGTCGTTCTCGTTCACGACCGGGACCGCGCCCAGGGCCAGCAGACGCGAGAACGTGCGCTGGGCGTTGCGGTAGTGGGCGCGGCGCACCACGTCGTCGGCGGTCAGCAGGACCTGGCCGACGGTCAGGGAGTAGCGGCCGAACGAGTTCGCGTAGGCGTGCGCCAGGGTCAGCTGGCCGACGCTCGCCGCGGCCTGCTGAGTGGCGAGGTCGCGCGGGCGGCGGGACAGCTTCAACGGCGCCAGGCCGGCGGCGATCGCACCGGACGAGACCAGCACGACCTGGCTGCCCGCGGCGCAGCGGGCGGCCAGGGCGTCGACCAGGGCGTCGAGGCGCGCCGGGTCGAGGCCACCTTCCGCTGTGGTCAAAGAAGAAGAACCGACCTTCACCACGATGCGGTTCGCCGAAGCGACCGCGCGCCGTGCTTGTGAGACCGCGGGGGCCGTCACGGGTTACTCCTCGTCGAAGTCGTCGCCGTACTCGCCGGGCGCGCGGCGGGCCTTCTTCAGGGCCTTGCGCTCGGTGGCGCCGATGCGGTCGTTGCGCTCGAGACGGGCATCCGTGCCACGTCCGGTCATCGTCATCGCGATACCGGCCGGCGTGGTCGGCTCCCAGTCGAACACCAGGTCGCCGATGGTGACCTGGCAGCCGGGGATGGCGCCCATCTTCACGAGCTGATCCTCGACACCCAGCCTGTTCAGGCGGTCGGCGAGGTAACCGACGGCTTCGTCGTTGGAGAAGTCGGTCTGGCGGATCCAGCGCTCGGGACGGTCGCCCTTGACGATGAAGCCACCCTCGACCGAGGGGTCCTCGGTCACGGTGAACCCGGTGTCGTCCACGGCGGTCGGCCGCAGCACGATTCGGGTCGATTCCTTCTTCGGCTGAGCGGCGCGGTACTCGCGCACGACCTCGGCCAGTTTGAAGGTCAGTTCACGCAGTCCCTCGCGGGACACGGTCGACACCTCGAACACCGGCAGGCCGCGCGCCTCGATCTCCGGGCGGACGATGTCGGCGAGGTCCTTGGCGTCCGGGATGTCGATCTTGTTCAGGATCACCACGCGCGGGCGGTCGGCGAAGTCGCCACCGAGTGACGGGGTGTACTCCGCCAGCTCGTTCTCCAGCGCGTCGATGTCCGCGATCGGGTCACGGCCGGGCTCGTACGTCGCGCAGTCGACGACGTGCGCGAGCACCGCGGTGCGTTCGATGTGGCGCAGGAAGTCCAGGCCGAGGCCCTTGCCCTGAGAGGCGCCGGGGATCAGGCCGGGCACGTCCGCCATCGTGAAGATCGTCTCACCCGCCGTGATCACGCCGAGGTTCGGCACCAGCGTGGTGAACGGGTAGTCGGCGATCTTCGGCTTCGCGGCGGACAGCACCGAGATCAGCGACGACTTGCCGGCCGAGGGGAAGCCGAGCAGACCGACGTCCGCGACGGACTTGAGCTCCAGCACCAGGTCGCGGGTTTCGCCCGGCTCACCGAGCAGCGCGAAACCGGGGGCCTTGCGGGCCTTCGAGGCGAGCGAGGCGTTGCCGAGGCCACCGCGGCCACCGGCGGCGGCGATGAGCTGGGTGCCCTCACCGACCAGGTCCGCGACGACTTCGCCGTCCTCGGTCAGCACCACGGTGCCGTCCGGGACGCGCAGGATCAGGTCCTCGCCGTTCGCGCCGTCGCGGTTCGCACCCGCGCCGGCCTTGCCGCTGGTGGCGGTGGCGTGCGGGCGGAAGTGGAAGTCGAGCAGGGTGTGCACCTGCGAGTCGACGACGAGCACGACGTCGCCGCCCTTGCCGCCGTTGCCGCCGTCCGGGCCGCCGAGCGGCTTGAACTTCTCGCGGTGCACGGAAGCGCAACCGTTGCCCCCGTTGCCGGCGGCAGCGTGGATCACCACCCGGTCTACGAAGCGGGCCACGGAACTACGTCCTCTCAAAAGTCTGAACAAGCAACGAGGGGCGGTGCCGGATGACCGGTCCCGCCCCTCGCTGAGGTGTGTAACAGTCGTTCGCGGAAAACGGTCCTCAGACCGCGACCGGAACGATGTTGACGGTCTTGCGACCGCGCTTGGTGCCGAACTCCACCGCACCGGGAGCCAGGGCGAACAGCGTGTCGTCCTTGCCGATGCCGACGTTGACGCCGGGGTGGAACTTGGTGCCGCGCTGGCGGATCAGGATCTCGCCGGCCTTGACGACCTGACCGCCGAACCGCTTCACACCCAGGTACTGGGGGTTGGAGTCACGGCCGTTGCGGGAACTGGACGCACCCTTTTTGTGTGCCATGAGAAGTCAGGTCCTCACTTACCGGTGATGCCGGTGACCTCGACGCGGGTCAGCTTCTGGCGGTGACCCTGGCGCTTGTGGTAGCCGGTCTTGTTCTTGAACTTGTGGATGCGGATCTTCGGACCCTTGGTGTGCTCGACGACCTTGCCGGTCACCGAGAACTTCTCCAGGGCCGCAGCGTCAGCGGTCACGTCGGTGCCGTCGACCACGAGCAGCGCCTGGAGGGAGATTTCGGTGCCCGGCTCGCCCTCGAGCTTCTCGACCTCGACGATGTCGCCGACAGCGACCTTGTACTGCTTGCCGCCGGTCTTGACGATCGCGTACATCAGGACGGAAGTCTCCTGCTACTCGATGGTGACGGGCCATGCGCCAACCCATCTGCGAAAAACCTGGCAGAGGAGGCACACGACAGGACCCGTCGGATAACGGGCCGTCAACAAGGTTACGGGAGTGGGTACAGCCGGAGCAAACTGGGGTGCCCTGATCGCGTTTGCGCAGGCTGTGCCGTCCCTCACACACGAAGCGACGCGGCAGTTCTGCGCGGGTCTCGTCGTCCCCCCGCACATGCAAAACCGGGGCCGCCCCTGAAGGAACGACCCCGGTCTCACTTCTCGCGTCAGTCCTCCTGGACCGGCGGTCCCGCGGGCCGCGACACGGCGCGGCGCCTGCGGGTGGTGGTGACCACCGGTGCGGGCAGCTGGACCTCGGGCTGCTTCGGCACCTCGACGACGATCGGGGCGGGAGCGTCCTTCACGGCCGGCGCACCCGCAGGGCGCTTGGCCGCACGACGGCGCGAACGGACACCAGGAGCGGCCACCGGAGCCTCTGCAACGGGCGCAGGGGGCTCCTCCGCCACAGCGGGTGCCTCCGCGGCGGCGACGGCCTCAGCGGCGATCTCGGCCACCTCAGCGGCTTCCTCCGCGACTGCGGCAGCCTCCTGGGCGACCTCTTCGGCCACCGTCACCGGCTGGACGAGCTCCGGCGCCGCCTCGGTGATCTCTTCAGGGATCTCCTCCGGAGCGACCTCGGCGGCAGGCTCCTCCGCCGAGGGCTCTTCGACGACGACGGGCTCGGTCTCGATCGGCTGCGGGTCCTCGGCGACCTCGTGCGGCACGTGACCGTTGAGCGCCTGCTCCTCGACCACGACCGCGTCGACGACGGCCTGCTGCTCCTTGTCGCGGCGACGGCGACGGCGGCGACGGCCACCGTGACCCTCGTGCTCCTGGTCAGCGGCGACCACGGACTCGGTGGTGTCCTCGGGCTCACCCGGTTCCACGACCTCGACAACCTCGGGCTCGACGTCGGCAGGAGCCTCGGAGGCCTCGACGACCTCGGCTGCCTGCTCCGATCCACCCTTGTTGCGGCGCGACTTGCGGCCACCGCCCTGCGGCTGCTGCTGGCCGCCACCGTTGCCACCGCCGTGCGAGTGCACGGGCTCGGTGGACACGACGACGCCACGGCCGCGGCAGTGCTCACACGTCTGGCTGAACGCCTCGAGCAGGCCGGTGCCGACCCGCTTGCGGGTCATCTGCACCAGGCCGAGCGAGGTGACCTCGGCGACCTGGTGACGCGTGCGGTCGCGGCCGAGGCACTCGGTCAGGCGGCGCAGCACCAGGTCGCGGTTCGACTCCAGGACCATGTCGATGAAGTCGATGACGATGATGCCGCCGATGTCGCGCAGCCGGAGCTGGCGGACGATCTCCTCGGCCGACTCCAGGTTGTTCCTGGTGACGGTCTCCTCGAGGTTTCCGCCCGATCCGGTGAACTTGCCGGTGTTGACGTCGATGACCGTCATCGCCTCGGTGCGGTCGATGATCAGGTAGCCACCCGACGGCAGCCAGACCTTGCGGTCCAGCGCCTTCATCAGCTGCTCGTCGATGCGGTACTCGACGAACGCGTCGTTGTTGCCGACGTGCTTCTTCAGGCGGTCCTGCAGGTCGGGTGCCACGTGGCGGACGTAGCCGTCGATCACCTCCCACGCCTCGTCGCCCTGGACGACGAGCTGGGCGAAGTCCTCGGTGAACAGGTCGCGGACGACCTTCACCAGCAGGTCCGGCTCTTCGTAGAGCAGCGTCGGGGCCTTGGTGGAGGTGCTCTCGGACTTCTCCTTGATGACCTTCCACTGGGCCTGCAGACGGGTGACGTCGCGCGCCAGCTCCTCCTCGGAGATGCCCTCCGAGGCGGTGCGGATGATCACGCCGGCGTCCTCGGGGACGACCCGCTTGAGGATGTCCTTGAGGCGCTTGCGCTCGTTGTCCGGCAGCTTGCGGCTGATGCCGGTGGCACCGCCGCCCGGCACGTAGACCAGGAAGCGGCCGGGCAGGCTGATCTGGGTGGTCAGGCGGGCGCCCTTGTGGCCGACCGGGTCCTTGGTGACCTGGACGAGCACGCTGTCGCCGCTGGAGAGCGCCTGCTCGATCTTGCGGGACTTGCCCTCGAGACCTGCGGCGTCCCAGTCGACCTCACCGGCGTAGAGCACGGCGTTGCGGCCGCGGCCGATGTCGATGAACGCGGCCTCCATGCTCGGCAGCACGTTCTGCACGCGGCCGAGGTAGACGTTGCCCACGATCGAGCCGCTGCCCGACGACGTGACGAAGTGCTCGACCAGCACGCCGTCCTCGAGCACACCGATCTGGGTGCGGTCGCCGCGCTCGCGGACGACCATCGTGCGAGCCACGGCCTCGCGGCGGGCCAGGAACTCGGCCTCGGTGAGCACCGGGGCACGGCGGCGGCCGGCCTCGCGACCGTCACGACGGCGCTGGCGCTTGGCCTCCAGACGCGTCGAGCCGCGGATGCTGCGGACCTCGCTCTGCGCGGCCTCGGAGTCGGCCTTGTCGTCACGCGCGTCGCGGGACTCGCGGACGTGCACCACCGTGTTCGGCGGGTCGTCCTCGGAGGTCACCTCGTCGTCCGCGCCGGTCTTGCGGCGACGGCGACGGCGGCGACGGCGGGTCGAGCCCTCGTCGGCCTCGTCCTCCGCCTCGTCCGCGGCGTCGGCCTCCGAGGTGGACTCGGCCTCCTCGGCCTGGCCCTCCTCGGTCTCCTCGCCGCCCTGTTCGCCATCGGCACCCTTGCCGCGGCCGCGGCCACGACGGCCGCGGCGACGGCGGCGACGGCTTTCGCCCTCGTCGTCACCCTCGGCCTCGGCCTCCGCCTCGGCGGCGTCGAGCTCGTCCGCGGCGATCTCGCCGATCGACTTCTCGTCCTCGGCGACGGGCTCCTCGACGACGAACGGCGAGGCCTGCGCCTTGGGCCGTTCGATCGGCTGCGGCGGCAGGAACACCGCGCTCGGGGCCGCGAAGATCGGCGCCAGCGCCGGTGCCTCGAACGCGGGGACCGCCGGGGCCTCGTAGTCCTCGGTGACCTCACCGGTGACGACGTCGTCCCAGTCCAGCAGCGTCTCGGCGACCTTCAGCGCGACGTCCCGGCTCACGCTTGACTGCGCGCTGCGAGCGACCTCACCGAGGTCGGCCAGCGCCGTCATCACGTCCTTGCTGCTGACGTCCAGCAGCTTCGCCAGTGCGTGCACCCGCAGCTTGTCCGGCAGATCCGCCAGTTCAGGGCGTGCGGATACCACACCCTGCCCGCCGGTTGCGCCGGCAGGCTTGTCCTTGTTCGACATGCAGCTCCTCCACCCCCGGGCGCGTCCCGTGAGGACGCGGCCGCGCAGGGGCCTCTCTTGTCTCTCTCCACCGCTGCTCGCGGCGGGAATCCTTGCCTCGCGCGCAGCGGCGTGGCGCCTCACTGGGCGCACGCTTGCGCAGGTCCCACGACGACGCTGCTGTCAGCGCCGCTCCTCCTGATGCGTTGCGGCTGAACGTTCCAGCGCTCCTGCGTCAGGACTCTCTGTCCTGTTGGAGCGGGTCCACCAGCCGGCCTTCGTCGTCGAGCCGTCCCTGCGCCATCCGGGTTGCTCTCGCAGGTACCGGCGGCACGAGGCCGGCGACGACACGAAGCGCATTCAGCACGTCGTCGGGCCGCACGGTAGGCGTTACCTGCCGGACGACCGTCATGAGTATCCCACACGGTTGTGACAATCCGGCCTCATCGTGTCCGGCGTCGCTCGAACGTGGCTCCACCAGTGCGGACACGACGGCCGGCCGCACGTCGATGATCCTTTTGCCGTCCTTGGTGAGACGCTCGACCTCCACCCGCTCCTGGGAGAGGAAGACGCTCACCGCCTCCGCGAGCTCCGCGGGCTCCACCCCGTCGAGCTCGATCCGCCACTCGCTCGCGTCGATTCGCTCGGTGAGGTTGCCACCGTGCGCCTGCACGATGTCGACCACGTCGATGCCGGGCGGCAACGCCTGGTCGAGAGCGAGCTTCAGCGCTTCCGGGTCGACCCGTTCGACCACCGACACCTCGACGTACTCCGCCTCGCTGGCGACGCCGGTCGGTGCGGCACCGACCCACGACACCTTCGGGTGAGGGCTGAAGCCCTGCGAATACGCCATGGGTACTCCAGCCCTGCGCAACGCACGCTCGAACGTACGAGCGATGTCGCGGTGCGAAGTGAAACGCAACCTCCCCCGCTTGGTGTAGCGGAGGCGCAGTTTCTGCACGGCTGCGGCCGACGGGTTGTTGGGCTGGTTGCGGCTCAGTGGTGCTCCCAGGTGGTGTACCGACGGGTGAGCGGTCCCATCGGCGCAGGCTGTTCGTCCGGTAGGACGGTACCGTGAACGCGATTCAGAACGTTCAGCTTGTCTAGATCGTTGCGCGTGGCTACGGTCCGGCTGACTGGACGCCTTGCCAACCTGGAGGTCCCTGGTGCCTCTGCTCCACCGCGCACGGGCGGCGGCGATGACCGCGCTGCTCGCGGCCGGATGCATGGCGGCGTCCCTGCCCGCGATCGCGGAGCCGGACGTCAACTCGTGCATCCAGCCGGGCCCGAACCTGCGCTATCTCGTGGTGTTCTCGCAGTTCACAACCGCTGAGGCGGCCAACGCGGAGATCACGGAGGCCTGCGGCACCACGACCGTCTACTACCCGGAGATCGGGGTCGCGGTGGCCACGTCCCCGGACCCGAGCTTCCTCAAGCTGATCGGCCCGCAGCGCGCGTACAGCGCCCAGGCCGAGAGCATCGCCAAGCGCTCGGCGAAGCGCAAGAAGGACGACACGGAACTGTTCCGCCCGTCGGGACTGCGCTCGGGCGAACAGTGGGACATGGATCTCATCAAGGCCCCGGCGGCCCACGCGATCTCCCGCGGTTCCAAGTCCGTGGTGGTCGGCGTGCTGGACTCCGGCGTCGACCCGCGCCACCCCGACCTGGCCCAGGCGCTGGCGCCGGAGCTGTCGGCGGGGTGTTTGACCGGTAAGCCCGATACGTCCCCTTCAGCGTGGGCTCCGACGACCTCCGCGCACGGCACCCACGTCGCGGGCACCATCGCCGCCGCTGACGACGGTCGCGGCACCACGGGCGTCGCGCCGGGCGTGCGCATCGCGTCGGTGAAGGTCGTCGACGACGACGGGTTCATCTACCCCGAGTACGCGGTGTGCGGCTTCATGTGGGCCGCGGCACAGGGCATGACCATCACCAACAACAGCTACTTCATCGACCCGTACCTGTTCACGTGCCAGAGCGAGCCCGGTCAGCGCGTCATCTACGAGGCCGTGCGTCGCGCCGTCGACTACGCCACCTCTCGCAACGTGCTGACGGTCGCCGCGGCGGGCAACAACGCGGCGGACCTGTCGCGGCCTGGTCGCGACTCGTCCTCGCCGACGAACGGGGACGCGCAGACGCGCACCGTCGACTCGACGTGCGTGGTGTTGCCCGCGCAGCTCAAGAACGTGGTCGGCGTGTCGGCGGTCGAGTCGACCAAGACCAAGGCCGGGTACAGCTCCTACGGGCTGGGCGCGATCGACGTCACCGCGCCCGGCGGAGACACGCGGGCGCCTTCGGGATGTGTGCTCTCGACCGTGCCGTCCGGTTACGACTACTCGTGCGGAACGTCGATGGCGACCCCGCACGCGGCCGGGGTGGCGGCGTTGATCGCGTCGACGCATCCCGAGACGGACGCGGTCTCGCTGGGGCGGATGTTGAACGCGCAGGCCGAGACGTTGGCGTGTCCTGCGGACTACGACCTCAACGGGATCGGTGTGCAGGACGCGTTCTGCACGGGCTACTCGGAGTACAACTCCTTCTACGGCCACGGGCTCGTGGACGCGCTCGCCGCCGTCACCAAGTGACGTTGTGACGAGGTCGGCCTCCTCCAGTCCCGTCCGGACTGGAGGAGGCCGACCACCTCGTCCATCAGAGCGGCGTCGATCACCCCGAGGTCAGTGCCGGGTTCTTCACCGGCGAGCCGACACCGACCGGTGAGATCGGCAGCAGCTTGCGGCCCGTCGGGCCCACCTCGATGTCCGTGCCCATCGCCGGGCACACACCGCAGTCGAAGCACGGGGTCCAGCGGCAGTCGTCCTGCTCGCGCTCGTCCAGCGCGTCCTGCCAGTCGGCCCAGAGCCATTCCTTGTCGAGGCCCGAGTCGAGGTGGTCCCAGGGCAGGACCTCCAGCTCCTCGCGCTCGCGGCTGGTGAACCAGGCGAGGTCGACGCCGAGCGGCTCCAGGGCTTCCGCGGCCTTGGTGGTCCAGCGGTCGTAGGAGAAGTGCTCGGTCCAGCCGTCGAACCGGCCGCCGTCGCGCCACACGGCCTCGATGACCTTGCCGATGCGGCGGTCACCACGGCTGAGCAGGCCTTCGATGAGGCTGGGCTTGCCGTCGTGGTAGCGCATGCCGATGTTGCGGCCGAGGCTGCGGTCGGAGTTGACCGCGTCGCGGAGCTTCTTCAGCCGGTCGTCGACCGTGTCCGGGTCGCACTGCGCGGCCCACTGGAACGGCGTGTGCGGCTTGGGCACGAACCCGCCGATCGAGATGGTGCAGCGGATGTCGTTGCGGCCGCTGGCCTGGCGGCCGGCGCGGATGACGTTCTTGGCCATCTCCGCGATCTGCAGGACGTCCTCGTCCTCCTCGGTCGGGAGGCCGCACATGAAGTACAGCTTGACCTGGCGCCAGCCGTTCGCGAACGCGGCGGAGACCGTCCTGATGAGATCCTCTTCGGACACCATCTTGTTGATGACGCGGCGCATCCGCTCGCTGCCGCCCTCGGGCGCGAAGGTCAGGCCCGAGCGCCTTCCGTTGCGGGACAGCTCGTTCGCGAGGTCCACGTTGAACGCGTCGACGCGCGTGCTCGGCAGGCTCAGGCCCGTGTTGGTGCCCTCGTAGCGGTCCGCGAGGCCCTTGGTGATCTCGGCGATCTCGCTGTGGTCCGCGCTGGACAGGGACAGCAGGCCGACCTCTTCGAAGCCGGTCGCCTCCAGTCCCCGCTGGACCATGGCGCCGATGCCCTCGATGGACCGCTCGCGCACCGGGCGGGTGATCATGCCCGCCTGGCAGAAGCGGCAGCCGCGGGTGCAGCCGCGGAAGATCTCGACGCTCATCCGCTCGTGCACGCTCTCGGCGAGCGGGACCAGCGGCTGCTTCGGGTACGGCCACGCGTCGAGGTCCATCGTGGTCCGCTTGAACACGCGGTACGGCACGCGGTCGCGGTTCGGCACGACGCGCTGGATGCGGCCGTCCGGCAGGTACTCCACGTCGTAGAAGCGCGGGATGTACACGCCACCGGTCTCGGCGAGCCTGGTCAGCACCTCGTCGCGGCCGCCGGGGCGGCCCTCGGCCTTCCAGGTCTTCACGATCTCGGTGATCTCGAGGACGGCTTCCTCGCCGTCGCCGAGCACCGCCGCGTCGACGAAGTCCGCGATCGGCTCGGGGTTGAACGCCGCGTGCCCGCCGGCGACCACGATCGGGTCGTCCTCGGTGCGGTCGGCCGCGTGGATCGGGATGCCCGCGAGGTCCAGCGCCGTGAGCATGTTCGTGTAGCCCAGCTCCGTCGCGAAGCTGATGCCCATCAGGTCGAACGCCTTGACCGGCCGGTGCGCGTCCACCGTGAACTGCGGAACCCCGTGCTCACGCATGAGCTTCTCGAGGTCCGGCCACACGGCGTAGGTGCGCTCGGCGAGCACGTCAGGCAGCTCGTTGAGGATTTCGTAGAGGATCATGACGCCCTGGTTGGGCAGCCCCACCTCGTACGCGTCGGGGTACATCAACGCCCAGCGCACGGACGCCGCGTCCCAGTCCTTGACGGTCGCGTTGAGCTCCCCGCCGACGTACTGCACCGGCTTGGAGATCCGCGGCAGCAGAGGCTCCAACCTGGGGAAAACAGACTCGACACTCACGCGACCAGAGTAACGGCCTTCCCGCAGTGAGGCCGAATCGCGGTCAGTCCAGCAACAACTTCCCCAGGCGCCTCGCCGCCACCACCGTTCCCGCCGCCGCCAGCACCACGAAATAGGCGACGTGGCCGAGCATCCCCCAGCCGACGACGCCGAGCGTGAGCCCGCGCGTCAGCTCGATGGCGTGGTAGAGCGGCGTCCACGTCACCACGGTCTGCAGCCAGCCCGGGTAGACCGACAGCGGGAAGAACGTCGTGGAGAACAGGAACATCGGCAGCACCGCCAGCTGCACCAGGTCGAAGTCCTGCCACGAGCGCATGAACGTCGTCGCCGCCATGCCCACCGCGGCGAACGCGAACGCGACCAGCAACGCCGCCGGCAGAACCAGCAGCGCCCACGGCGAGGCGACCAGCCCCATGCCGAGCATCACGCCGAGGAAGCCTGCCGAGTACAGGCCACCCCGCAGCAGCGCCCAGGTGATCTCGCCCATCGCGA
The DNA here is from genome assembly GCF_039537795.1 of Lentzea roselyniae. Lineage (NCBI taxonomy): Bacteria > Bacillati > Actinomycetota > Actinomycetes > Pseudonocardiales > Pseudonocardiaceae > Lentzea > Lentzea roselyniae. The sequence continues at coordinate 199,243 of NZ_BAABBE010000014.1, read as the reverse complement.
TGTCCAGCGGCCCCATCGGCGTGGCCAGCATCGCGTCGTACAACTTGGCGTACTTGAACTTGAAGAACACGTTGAACGTCGCGTCGTACACCGCACCGTTCATCGCCGACGCCGCCAGCAGTGCGGGCGCCACGAACGCCGCGTAGCTGACCGGCCGCCCGTCGGGCCCTGCCACCGAGGACACGAACTGGCCGAAGCCGAGCCCCAGCGACCACAGGAACAGCACGGGCTCGAACGCCCCGCCGATGAGCACGAACCACGCCCGCCGGTTCACCAACGCCGACCGTTCCACGAGCGTGCTGGCCTTACCGCCGTAGAGGCCGGGCGGGATGACCCGCCACAACAGGCCGACGCTCGCGGGCGCCGTCTTGTGCGCGGGGTCGAGGGTCTGGGTCATGTCACACCGCCAGCCTGCGTCGGAAGGAACGAGCGGCGAGAACCACGCCCACCGCGACCAGAACCGCCAGGTAGACGGTGTGGCCGAGCCCGGACAGGAAGCCGAGCGTGCCGAAGGTCGTACCCCTCGCGAGCTCGATGCCGTGCCAGGCGGGGGTGAGCCACACCAGCGGCAGCAGCCAGTCGGGCAGCTGGCTGACCGGGAAGAACGCCCCGGTGAAGAGCGTCATCGGCATGAGCACGAACCGGAAGATCGTGTTGAAGCTGTCAGGCTTGTCCAGCGTCGCGCTGTAGGCGATCAACGGGCAGCTGAACGCCAACCCCGCAAGCGTCGCGAACAGCACGGACCACAGGATGGCGGGACTGGCAGCCGCACCGAGCACCGCCGCGATGACCACGAACACCACCGAGCGCGCGAACAGCTGCGACCCGATCCACAGCACCTGCCCGTACAACACCTGCGCCGGCGTGATCGGCGTGGCCACCATGCCGATGTACGTTTTCTGCCACAGGAACGACGACATGATCGCGTAGGTCGACTCGAACGTGGCGCCCTGCACCGCCGTGATGACGACCAGCGCAGGCGCGAGGTACTGCAGGTACTGCACGCCACCGATCAACGCCGTGGACTGCACCTGCGACCCGAACCCGAGCCCCAGCGCCAACAAGAACAACAGCGGCGACAGAAAACTCGACACCGCCGTGGCCCGCCAGTTGCGCCGGTACCACAGCCAGTGCTTCTCGAAGCCGAACCAGGACGCCCTGAGTGTCTGCATCAGTCCACCAACGTCCTGCCGGTGAGCCGCAGGAACACGTCCTCCAGCGAACTGCGCCGCACCAGGCTCTGAATGGGCTGCACCCCGTGCTCGTGCACCTTGGCGAGCGTGTGCTCACCGTCCTGCGTGTAGAGCAACAGCCGATCCGGCAGCACCTCGACCCGCTCGGCGAACCTCTCCAGATCCGGCTTCTCCGCCCCGGGCTGGAACCGCAGCTCCAACACTTCCTTCGTGGAGTACCGGTTGATGAGCTCGCTGGGCGCCCCTTCCGCCGCGATCCGCCCACCGTCCATCACCACGAGCCGGTCGCAGAGCTGCTCGGCCTCGTCCATGTAGTGCGTGGTGATGATGAGCGTGACGCCGTCCTGCTTGAGCCGGAACAGCCTGTCCCACAACAGATGCCGGGCCTGCGGGTCCAACCCGGTGGTCGGCTCGTCGAGCAACAGCAACTCCGGATCGTTGACCAGCGACCGCGCAATGGTCAGCCGCCGCTTCATCCCACCGCTGAGCGGCTCGACCTCCTGGTCCGCCCGATCCGCGAGCTGAGCGAACTCCAGCAGCTCCACAGCCTTCTCGCGACACTTCTGCCGCGACATCCCGAAGTACCTTCCATAAACCTGGAGGTTCTGCCGGACCGTCAGCTCCAGATCCAAGTTGTCGAGCTGCGGCACAACCCCGATCCGCGCCCGGATCCGGGGCCCGTCCCGGTCCGGATCCATTCCAAGCACCTTCAGATCCCCACCCGTGCGCCCGGACACGCACGAGATCATCCGCATGGTCGACGACTTCCCAGCCCCGTTGGGTCCCAAGAACCCGAAGGCCTCCCCCTTGCGCACCTCGACGTCGATGCCACGCACGGCTTCAAACGTCCCGAAGTGCTTGGTCAGCGCCTTGGCCTCAACGAGGTTCTCCACCCGACCGACGTTAACGAACAGGTCTGACAATTTTCGACGCAATTACGATCGCCCCATGCCCGAGATCGAACTGCGGTGGCTGACCGAGGCCGACGACCAGCGCCGAGCCGAGATCCACACAGTGGTGCACGACGTAGTGGCAGCCGGCGGCGCAGTCGGCTACCACGAGCCACCAACCTTCGAACGCATCTCGCAGTGGCTGGACGACATCCTGAAACAGGTCCGCGACGGCAACGCGGCCTTTGCCACCGCTGTGGTGGACGGCGTCGTCCAAGCAGTGGGCCTGTGGCGGCGCGGCTCCACCGCCGTGTTCCAGCACCGAGCCGAGATCCAACAGATCATGGCCCACCCAGCGGCGCGCGGGCTCGGCCTGGGCAAGCGGGTCGTGCAGGGCCTGGTGGAGCACGCACGCGAGAACGGCATCGAAATCGTCATGCTCGGCACGCGCGGCAACAACCACGGGGCGATCGAGCTGTACGAGAGCCTCGGATTCCGCGAGTGCGGCCGGATGCCGAACGCGATCGCTGTGGGCAACGAGCGCTGGGACGACGTGTGGATGTACCTGCCGCTCGGCTACCCGGCGGGCACAGTCCTCAACGGAGCCAAGGCAGGCGGCCTGGGCTCAAGCCCACGAAGGAGCTGACCCCCGCACACACAAACCTCTCGCGATGGCGAAGCCGAGCTGCCTTTAGCAACGCGGGCCGCCGTGGGGTGGGTCCCGTCACGAGTCGTGCCCCACGCAAACGCAACCACCTACGCAACCGCAAGCCGCCCAACGCAACAGGCGTGCCATCTACCCGCGCGCGGCGCTGGCGGGTCTTTGATCAGATTGGCGGGTCTGGGGCAGAGCCGCAGGAAAACCCACGCAAAACAGGAACCCGCCAACGAGACAGGGGGACGACCTACGGACAGAGCGCGCACTCGCACACTCCCCGCAAGCGTCCCCCTGAATCAGGAACCCCTACAAATCCCTACACCTCAGAGGTTGGGGAACCAGATCTTGATCTCACGCTCAGCCGACTCAGCCGAGTCCGACCCGTGCACGAGGTTGTACTGAACCTCCAGCCCGAAGTCCCCACGGATCGTCCCAGGCGTCGCCTTCTCCACCGGGTCGGTCCCACCAGCCAGCTGACGGAACGCCGGGATCGCCCGAACACCCTCCACGACCAGCGCGACCAGCGGCCCACCGGTGATGAAGTCGACCAGGTCGTTGTAGAAGGGCTTGCCGTCGTGCTCCGCGTAGTGCTGCTCGGCGGTGGCGCGGTCAGCCGTCCGCAGCTCCAGCGCGGCGAGCTTGAGGCCCTTGCGCTCGATGCGGGCGATCACCTCGCCAACGAGACCACGCTCGACGCCATCGGGCTTGACCAGAACCAGGGTGCGCTCGGACACGACGGTACGACTCCTCGAAACGGAAAACAGGTACGGGATGTGCCGACAGGGTAGCGAACGCCACAGCCGCCACAGTGCGCAGCGTGAGTCCTGTGGAGCGACGGACCACTAGTGCACGAGCACCGGCTGCGCGTCGTCGCGGGCTACCGAGACCTGCCGGAGCACGAAGACCGCCAGCGCCAGAGCCACCGCGACCAGCCCCGCGCTGATCCAGAACGCCAGGTGGAAGCCCGAGGTCAGCGCCTCCAGCCGGTCCACCCCAGACGCCAGCAGCCCTGAGGTGTAGGACGTCGAGGTCGTGGCGAGAACCGCCAGCCCCAACGCGCCACCAACCTGCGCGGTCGTGTTCACCAGCCCAGATGCGAGGCCGGCTTCGTCGTGCGCCGCGCCGGACATGGCCAGCGTCATCAGCGCCGGGAACGACAGGCCCAGGCCGATGCCCAGCGGCGCCACCGCGGGCAGGATGTCGGTGAAGTAGGAGCCGCCGACCGGCACCTGCGTGAACACCAGCATGCCCACCAGCATGAACGTCAGGCCGACGATCAACATGCTCCGCTCGCCGAAGCGGGTGTTCAGGCGTGCAGACAGCGACACCGAGAACACCGCGATCGCGCCGGCGACCGGCATGAACGCCAGGCCGATCTGCAACGGCGAGTACGAGAGCACCAGCTGCATGTACAGCGTGCCGAGGAAGAACACCCCGAACATGCCGGCGACCATGGCGATCTGCACCAGATTCGCGCCCGTCACGTTCCTCGAGCGGAACACCCGCAGCGGCAGCAACGGCTTCGACGCGGTCCGTTGCCGCAGCACGAACCCGACCAGCAGGGCCAGCGCCACGAAACCAAGGCCCAACGTGTGGAGCGAGCCGAAGCCGTAGTGCTCCGCCTTGACGATCGTGTACACGCCGAGCATCACCGCGGCGACGATCAGCAACGCGCCCAGCACGTCGGCACCCTCGCGCAGACCCAGCCCCACGGAGTCGGGCACCAGGCGAACGGCTGCGACAGCCGCGATGATGCCGATCGGGATGTTCACGAAGAAGATCCAGTGCCACGACATGGCGTCCGTGAGCACGCCGCCGAGCAACAGGCCGATGGACGCGCCCGCCGCCGCGACGAAGCTGAACACACCGATGGCGCGCCGCTGCTCGGCCGGTTCCGGGAACATCGTGACGACCATGCCCAGCGTCACGGACGTGGCCAGCGCACCGCCGGCCCCCTGCACGAACCTTGCGACGATCAGCATCTCGGAACTGAAGGACACGCCGCACAGCAGCGACGCGACCGTGAAGACGCCGAGGCCGATCAGGAACACCTTCTTGTGCCCGATCAGGTCGCCGAGGCGGCCCGCGAGCAGGAGCAGACCGCCGTAGGCGATCAGGTACGCGTTGACGACCCAGGCGAGACCCGCCTGGCCGAACTTGAGGTCTTCTTCGATCGCGGGCAGCGCGACGTTCACGATGGTCTGGTCGAGAACGATCATCAGCATGCCTGCGCACAGCACGATCAGCGCCAACCAGCGCGAGTCTGTCTTCGGTCCCCCTGAATCCATAAGAGGAACCGTAGCAGATAGTTTTGTACGGGACTATCTATTACCCAATGGCATGACGCAGAGCACGCTTGCGGGGCGGCTTCTCGCACGGCACGACGGTGCTCAGCCGGCCTTCCATCAGCCGAGTCAGGCCGTTGACCAGGCCTTCTCGCTCGCCGTCCGGCAGCGAGTCCAGCACGCTGGTGACGACCTCCCGGTACACGTCGTCGGCCTTCGCCACGATCTCGCGACCCAGCTCGGTCACGACCACGACGCGCGCGCGGCGGTCGGTCGCGGACGGCCTGCGCTCGGCGTAACCGGCTGACTCGAGGGCGTCGAGCGTCACGACCATGGTCGTCTTGTCGATGCTGACGATCTCGGCGATCTCGGACTGCGTGCACTCCGCGTCCAGAGCGGTGGACAACACGCAGCGGGCTCGCGGAGTCAAGCCGATCTCCGCGAGCCTCGCCGTCAGCTCGGTCTCCAGTGCGTGACCCGTCCGATGCAGCAGCATCATCAGGTCGGTACACCCCTTCGCGCCCATGACACGAAGGTACCAAATTATCTAAACATCAACTATTTGTTGGCGGAACTACCTTTCCAGCACAACCACCGACCGCGCGGCACCAGCCCGCTTTTCGCTGGTCAGCGGCTTCCAGTCACCATCGGGCAGCGCGACCGCCTTGTCGGTCGGGTACGGGTTGATCACCACGAGCAGCCCGCGCCGGCCAGAGTCCACGTCCGGCCCGACCGTGTCGTCGACGTGCATGACGATCACGCCGGACTCCGCGGCCGAGAACGACACCTTCTGCTGCACCAGATCAGCCGACCCGAGTGAGAACAGCGGCGACGACTGCCGGATCCGGAGCAGCTCCAGGGTCGCGTCCAGTGAGGCCTTCATGTCCGCCGACGAGGGCTTCGGCCGTACCAGCAGCGGTTTCGCGTACGGCCACTTCGACTCGTTGTCGGCCTTGGGCGGCAACCCGCGGCCGAAACCGTTGTCGCGCAACGACGGGTCGTACGGGTTGAACCAGTCGCCCGAGTCGTAGCTGTTGCGGTCCAACGACTTCGAGCGCAGGAACTCGGTGCCGGCGTGCATGAACGGCCGTCCCTGCCCGAGCAGCGCCGGTGCCAGCGCCACCGTCTGCATCTTCACGCGATCCGCTGAGGACGTCGAAGGCTTCAGCTTGTAGGTCAACGCGTCGAACAACGTCTCGTTGTCGTGCGCGTCGACGTACGTGACCGCCTCCAGCGGCTGCCCGGTGTACCCGGCCGCGGCGCCGTTGTACTTCACGTCCCGCCCGGAGACCACCGGCCCGGCGGTCGACTGGAACCGGTACGACGTCATGTTGCCCGCCATGCCGAGCTTCACCAGGTCGCTGTAGTTCTCCAGCCGCGCGGCCACGTCACCGTTGGCGGGCGAGGAGTTCACGTCACCGGCCAGACCCGAACCGATGCCCTGCACGCGCGGATCGTCGTCGAACGGCCCACCGCCGCGCACCGCGTCACGGAGCCGGTCGCTGAACGTGCCGACGCCGGTGTTCGCCATGTTCGCCTGCGTCGCCTGCTCGAAACGGGCGTTGCCGGCGACCTCACCGAAGTCCCAGCCCTCGCCGTAGACACCGATCTTGCGTCCGTCCACGCCGTCCCGTTCGACGGTCAGCGCGTCGAGAGCGGCGCGCACCGCGAGGATGTTCGCCTTCGGGTGGTGGCCCATCAGGTCGAACCGGAACCCGTCGACCTTGTACGTGCGAGCCCACCGCACCACGGAGTCCACGACGAGCTTGCCCATCATCGCGTTCTCGGTCGCGGTGTTCGCGCAGCACGTGGAGTTCGCGACCGAGCCGTCGAGGTTGAGCCGCTGGTAGTAGCCGGGCACGACCTTGTCGAGCACGGACGTCGGTGCGTCGCCGAACGCCGCCGTGTGGTTGTAGACGACGTCCACCACCACGCGGTTGCCGTTGTCGTGCAACGACTTCACCATCTCGCGGTACTGCTTCGACCGTGCCCAGCCGTTCTGCGCGTCCGCCGTGGCGTACGAGCCCTCCGGCACGTCGTAGTGGAACGGGTCGTAGCCCCAGTTGAAGCCGTCCTTGCCCGCCACCGCGCCGACACAGGCCTGCTGCTGGTCGGAGTCCGCGGGCAGCGACGGCAGGTCGCACGCGGGCGTGGCCTGCTCCGAGCGCTTCTCGGGGATCGTCGCGATGTCGAACGTCGGCAGCAGGTGCACGGTGTCCATGCCGGCGGCAGCCAACGTCTTGAGGTGCTTCATGCCCACGGAGTCGCGATGCGTGAACGCCTTGTAGGTACCGCGATCCGCCGCCGGGACGGACTGGTCGTTGATCGAGAAGTCCCGCACGTGCAGTTCGGTGATCGCGCCGCCGATACCACGAGCGACGTCCTTCGACCACCCGCCTGGCATGGTCTTGGCATCCTTGAGGTCAGCGAACTGCGAGTGCGTCGAGTTCACCGACAGCGCGACGGAGTACGGGTCGGTGACCACGACCGTGCGCTGCCAGTTGGTGACCTCGAACTGGTAGTACTTGTTCTTCCAGTTGCCCGAGCCGGACCACGATCCCGAGGCGTCGTCGCGCTTGAGCTGCACGACCTTCTCGGGCTCACCCGCGGGCTCGTCGAACAGCCGCAGCTTCACGTTCCTGGCCGTCGGCGCCCACAACCGGATCGACGCGCGGTCGTGGTCGAACGTCGGCCCGTAGGTCAGCTTCGTTGCCGCGGTGGCGAAACGGTCGTCGAGCACGCCCGCGATCTGCACGCTCGTGCGGTGCCGGATCGCGCCGCCCGCGTCGACGTGGACAGCGGAGAGCTTGTCCCGCAACGCCTCGTCGGCGAACCCGCGCACCGCGAACACCGGCTTGCCCTTCAGATGCGGGAACTGCGCCGGAACCTCTTCGGTCGTGGGAGACAGTCGCAGCACACGGTCGCCGTACTCGATCCGGTAGCCGTCGGACTGGACGACCGGCACGTCCCAGACGACCTTGTCCTTCGCGATCCAGATCGCCTTCGCCTTGGTCAGATCGTCATCGGCGGCGGGACCCGCGTTCGGAGGCAGCAGATAGGTCTCGTCGCCCTGCAACTGCCACACCTCGTTCCCCTTCTGCCCCAGGTCGAGGAACTGGTCGGGCCCGGGATCCTTGGTGTCACCGCGGTGGATGATGTAGCTCAGTCCCGCCGCACCCGGCGCGAGCGGCACCGACCAGTAGACGCCGAACTGGTCGCGCCCGTCCGGCACCCGTGACTGGTTCCAGCCAGGTGACGGCTCCAGCGAACCCGTCCAGTGGTACATCGTCCAGTCCGTGTAGTCGCCGTCGGCGCGGTGGTAGTGGATCACCGCCCGGTTATCGGCGGCGGCCTTCGTGGCGTGCACCTTGCCGTTCGCGACCCACGCGTGGCCGCTGGTGAACTTGCCGGACGCCTCGACGGTCGTCCCGCGCACCACCGAGAAGTCGGTGGTCGGCGGCAGCTCGGCGATGCCGCCGCTGAACGGCACGTCCGCCCGTCCCGCCACGCGCACCACGGCTCCGGTGGCGTCGCCGACGTAGTGCACGACCGCCTTGCCGGTGGCCGCCTGCTCGGACGGGTGCACCGGGGTCTGTCCCTGCTTCAGCCACACCTCGGGCGTGACGCTCGGGTCGGCGAACCGGTCGACCGAGGTGTCCTTCTCGTCGCCCTTGTGCGCGATGATGCCGACGGACTTGGCGCCCGGCTTCAACTTGACCCAGGCGAAGCGCCCGTAGGCGTCCTCTCCCGCGAACGGCAGCGGTGCGTTCCACTCGGTCGGCGTCTCGACGTCACCCCAGACGTGCAGGCCCCAGCCGTCGTAGTTGTCCCGCTGGTAGTGCACGACCAGCCAGTCCGGGCTCTTCGTACCCGGATCCTGCACCGGCGGAGCAGGCACCAGCGACACGAACGCGCCGTCCGCACCGATCTCGCCGGACTTCGCGACAACGCGCAGCTCGACGCGCTTGCCGGCGGCCGCGCCCGGAAGTGCTGACAGGTCAGCGAAAACCCGGTACGGGGCGGCGTCGTCGGTGCCGAGCACGGTCCAGTCGGACGTGCCCTCGACGCGCGCGGCGAACGTGGTGGCCGCGTTGGGCGCGCTGATGCCGTCCGCACGGAGCTCGACCCGCTTGTCCAGCACGGTTCCTGCCGCCGGAGCGACCAGAACCGGCGACGGCTTGGTCTTGGCCACGTCGCTGGTTCCCTTGAGCACCAACGACGACAGCGCGGGCACGGTCACCGTGACGCGGCCGTTCTGCACCTGAGCGTTCTCGAAGGCGGTGGAGCTGACGGGAATGGTGACCGTGGCGGGCTGGGTTCCGGCGTTGGCGACGACGAGGTGCTCGCGGCCGAGGATGCGGCTGAACGCGAACACGTCGGCGTCGGCGTAACGCAGCACCTGGTTGCCGTCGCGCCACACCGGGTCCTGGTCGACCTGCGCGGCCAGCGCCTTGAGCTGCTGGTAGAGCGGGTGCGAGGTGTTGTAGTTGTCCTGCGCGCCGGTGCGGTCGGAGCCGATCAGCTTCTCCGCCATGTACTCCGGCGTCTTGGAGGCGAACATGTCCTGGCGCGCCAGCTTGTCGCCACCGGTGCCCGCGAAGCCCTGCTCGTCGCCGTAGTAGACGACCGGGTTGCCGCGCCACAGGTACATCAGCGTGTTGCCGAGCTTGAGCCGCTCCAGCAGCTCGGCGTCGGAGATGCCGGGCCGGTCGTTGCGGATCATCCACGCGATGCGGCCCATGTCGTGGTTGCCGAGGAACGTCGGCAGCGACGAGGCGTTGGAGTCGGCGTCGGTGTAGCGGTCGTCGTCGAGCAGCACCTCGCCGAGCCGCTGGGAGCCCTTGCCGGACAGGAAGCTCACCGCGCTGCTCTGGAACGGGAAGTCCAGCGTTGCCTGCATCTTGCCGGTGGTCGTGTACTTCGACGTGTTCTCCGGCGAGGAGTCGAAGACCTCGCCGAACACGAAGAAGTCCTTCTTGCCCTTGCGGTTCGCGTACTGCTTGACGTGCGGCGCGAGCGCCTGCCAGAACTCGAGGTTGACGTGCTTGACCGTGTCGACGCGGTAACCGTCGATGTCGAGCGTGTCGATCCAGCTGGTGAAGATGTCCTTCATGCCGTTGACCACGCGCGGGTGCTCGGTCATGAGGTCGTCGAGGCCGGAGAAGTCGCCCTGCTCGCTCGACTCGCCGGAGAACGTCGAGTCGCCGCGGTTGTGGTAGAGCGTGGAGTCGTTGAGCCAGAACGGGATCTTCGCCGGCCCGTCCTTCACCGGCGTGTACGGGAAGGACTTCTTCGCGTCGAGCTTCGGGAAGTCCCTGCGGCCCGCGTACTCGGCGATGTCGAACGGCTTGCCGGAAGCGTCCAGGTACGGCTGCGCGCCGGTCGAGACGTACGCGGTCCTGCCCTCGGCGTACTTGATCACGTCGGCGGTGTGGTTCGCGACGATGTCGAAGAACACCTTGATGCCACGCCGGTGCGCGTCGCGGATCAGCTCGCGCATCTCCTGCGTGGTGCCGAAGTGCGGGTCCAGCTTGGTGAAGTCGACGGTCCAGTACCCGTGGTAGGCGGCGCTGTCGCCCTGCACCCAGCGGTTGAGGAACATCGGCGTCATCCAGATCGCCGTGATGCCCATGCCGTCGAGGTAGTCGAGCTTCCGGTGCAGGCCCTTGAGGTCGCCACCGTGGTAGAAGCCCTTGTCGGCGGGGTTGAACCCGTGCTCGGCGCTCGTGGACCTGCCGCGGTCGTTGCGCGGGTCGCCGTTCGCGAACCGGTCCGGCATCACGAAGTAGAAGCGCTCACCCCGCAGATCGTCGCGCTTCGGTGGCAACGCGAGTCTCGCGTCCCCGTCGCGCACACCGGGCGCGACGTCCACCACCTCCCCCACGGCCAGGCGTTGCTTCGGTTGAGCAACGGCCTGGACCGGTGTGAGAGGTAGCAGAACCAATGCAGCGAGCGCGGCGACGACCCGGCGCATCGCGACCTCCTTGTCGCAACTTCTTGCAGAGTTTCTGCACGAAACCACGACAAACGGCGGGAAACAATACGTCGGGCTCTGCAAATATTTGCGATCAGTGCATCAGCCGGTGGTAGGTCGGCACCACGTGCAGCGGGTGAACGCCCCAGTCGCCGAGCGCCTGCAGCGCGAGCGGCCCGAGCCCGCCGACGGTGTCCGGCCCGGCCGGCCCTTCCAGCGTGGGCAGGCCGTTGAACGGTGTGTTCGCCGACGGCGCCGGTGAGGCGGAGGCGACGGCCACCGGGTCGTCGTCGAAGAAGCCCTGCACGGCCAGCAGCACGTACGGGTCCTGCTTCAGCTCGTTCTCCAGCTTCTCGACGTAGATCCACTCGCTGCGCTTCGCCGCCGCGTACACGCTCCGGCTGAGCCGCCCGAACGCCTCGAGGCAGGCCTCCGGGGTGGCCGCCGCCATCGCCTCCTCGGCGCTCACCCGGACCAGCGTGATCTTGTTGCCGCGCGTCGAGCCGTCGTCGCCCCACCGCTCGGGCACGAGCACGTCGCCGCTCTGCTGGTCGATCAGCACCACGTCGCGGAACCGGTGGCCGGGCGAGTGGTTGCGCGCCAGCACGCCGAAGCCGAGCCGGCCGGGCAGCTGGTCGTCGGGCAGCCGCCAGTACGTCCGCTGCTCCCCCTGCTGCAACGCGATGTGGCCGCCGATCGCGATGCCCGGCACCGCGGTGGTCAACGGCCCGGTGAACTGAGCGCGCACGTCGTCGGGAACGCTCTCCGGGGTGCCCTGCGCCTCGATGCTGCCGGGGAAGCGGTTGAAGGTCATCGCCATCTCGAGCGGGTGCGGTCCCCATTCCATCACCGCGTGCAGCGCCATCTGACCGATGCTCTTCATCGACTCCGGCGAGATGACCGCGTTGAGGCCGGGCCTGCCACGGAACGGCGTGTTCTCCGACGGTGCCGGGGAGCACGAGACCAGCACGATGTCCTCGCCCTCGTGGCGCTGCAGACCCAGCATCGCGTACGGCGCGACCAGGTGGGCCTGGTTCACGATCGGTTCGACGGTGAGGTACTCGCTGCGCCCGTCCGCCATCTCGATCATCCGGCCGAGCCCGCGGTAGGCCTCCACGAGCGCCTCGAAGGTGACCGCCGCGAGGGCCTCCTCCCTGGTGACCGGTTCCAGCCGGGTCTGGACGCCGAGGGACTTCCCGTCGGTCATGAACCTGTCCATCAGCAGCGCGTGGCCGGTTCGCTCGTCGATCATGATCGTGTCGCGGAACCGGCCCTCGCCGAGCGGTGAGCGGCCCAGGTTGCCGCGGCCCAGCCTGCGGGTCAGGTCGTCGTCGAGCAGCTTCCAGTACGTCGTGCGCTCACCGATCTGCACCGCGATGTGGCCCGCGACGGGAATCCCGCAGACTCCCGAGATCAGCCGACCGTTGACGATCGCGTCGAGCTCTGGCGGAAGGTCCTGGGCGGGCGGCTTGGGCTGGAACGGCGGCAGTGCGGCGAACTGCGGATCAAGCCGCCCTGTGCGCACGACGTGGTGGGCCCAGGCCCGCGCGCGGGAGAGCGGGTGCTCTGGGAACCGGCTGTCGAACCGCGGGTCGTCGCCCGCGTGGAACGGCAACCGGCCCTGCAGCTGCGGCGCGTACGGGTGCGGCATGACCCAGCGCTCGAACCCGACCTCGGGCGCGAGCACCGCCTCGCGCATGCCGGTGACCGGACCTTTCACCGCGATGAGCTGCAGCACCGCGCTGCAGGTCGCCTTCGGCACCGTGAACGAGCACAGGAACGCCTGCCCGGCCGGGCGGTTCGGCAGCGGCACCTTGATGATCCGCAGCAGTGCCGGTGTGCCGGCGAGCTGGACGACGTGCGCCTCGATGAGGCAGCCGTCCTGGCCGTGGAGCACAGCCAGGTCGTGCCTCAGCTTGGGCAGGTCGTCCAGCCCGGCGGGCAGATCGGGGACCAGGTCGTAGTAGGTCAGGTTGAGCCGGTCGCCGTTGGCGGGGTTCGACCAGTTGCTCTGGTCCTGCTGCTGGAAGCCGGTGGTGTCGAACGAGATGGGCACCCACCGACCCTATTGTGATCTTCAGGCCGCCCTCAGCGTTTTGGACCAGAGCGCTGCTCCGGTTGCATCACGCAGCCACACCGTGAGCTCGCGCTGGTTCGCCTCGACCTCACCGAAGTGCTGGAACCCGTCCAGCGGCGTGGTGTTGGCGGCGGGCGGCGCGTGCACGAACACCGCCTCCGGCCCGAACGTCGGGTCGAGCTTGTTCGGGCCGAACGCGCCGGAGTGCAGCGGGCCGGACACGAACTCCCAGAACGGGTCGAAGTCGCCGACGGCAGCGCGTTCTGGCGAGTAGTGGTGGGCAGCGGTGTAGTGGACGTCCGCGGTGAGCCACACGGTGTTCTTGACGCGGCGCTTCTTGAGTTCGCGCAACACCCACGCGATCTCGTGCTCGCGGCCGTTGGGCGCGCCGGGCAGGCCGTTCGCGACGCCCTCGATGTCGGTGCCGTCCGGGACGGTGAGGCCGATCGGCAGGTCCGCCGCGATGATCTTCCACGTGGCGGTGCTGCGGGACAGCTCGCGGACGAGCCACTGGGCCTGCCTGGCACCGAGGATCACGCCCGGCTGGTCCTTGGGCGAGGTGTTCTTGTCCTTGTAGGTGCGCATGTCGAGCACGAAGATCTCGACGTTGCGGCCGTAGGAGAACTTCCGGTGGACGCGTCCGTCGACGGCACGGTGCCGGTCGATCGGCATCCACTCGTGGAACGCCTGGAAAGCACGCTGTGCCAGCACGTCCACGCGCTTCTCGGTGTACTGCGGGAGGTCGAGGATCTCGCCGGGGTACCAGTTGTTGGTGACCTCGTGGTCGTCCCACTGCGCGAAGATCGGCACCTGGGCGGCGAAGCGCTTGAGGTTGTCGTCGAGCAGGTTGTAGGCGAACTGGCCGCGGTACTCGTCGAGCGTCTCGGCCACTTTGGACTTCTCGGGAGTGACCACGTTGCGCCAGATCCGGCCGTCCGGGAGCGTGACCGTCTCTTTGAGAGGGTTGTCGGAGTAGACGCTGTCGCCGCTGTGGATGAAGAAGTCGGGGCGGCGGTCGGCCATGGCCTTGAAGATCGGCATGCCGCCGATGTCCGGGTTGATGCCCCAGCCCTGGCCCGCGACGTCACCCGACCACACGAAGCGGACCTCGTCACGGCCGAGCGGGGCGGTGGTGAAGCTGCCGGTCACGGGCTCGCTGCAGGTGCGGCCGTGCAGGTCCTCCGCCGTGACGCGGTAGTGGGCGGTGCGGCCGGGCAGCAGGTGGCGGACCCTGACCTGCCCGGTGCCGCCCGTCTCCGGCGTGAGCAGCGGACCGCGGATGCGGCGGGAGAAGCGGAAGTCCGCGTCGTTGGACACCTCGACGAGCATCCGGGAGGGCCGGTCCGCTCGGGTCCAGACGATGCCGCCGTCCCACGTGACGTCACCGGACTGCACACCATGAGTCAGAACCGGGCGGTCGGTCGTCGCGAGGCTGATGCCCGAGGGCACCAGCGCCGCAGCCGTGCCGAATGCGCCTGCCTTGAACAACGTGCGACGGTCGAAGGTCATGCGCGGTTTCTAGTCGCCGGTTCTGTCCGGTGGTGAAACCGGAAGTGAACTTCAGCAGCGCAGGTCCGTCCAGCCGGAGACGTACTTGCCGTCCGGCGTGGTCACGCTGGAGACCGCGCGGGTGCACTTGTCGAGCGTGGCCGCTCCGGCGCCCCAGAGCTCCTGCTTCATGCTGGCCTGGCCACCGCCGGCAGGCGACTCCTCGCCGTTCTCGATCACCGCGATCCAGTTCGAGACGCGATAGCGGTCGCTCTGGGCGTAGGAGTCCCAGACCCAGGTGTACGGGAAGTTCTTGCCGCAGCCGGCGAACTGCTTCACCGACGCGATGATCTTGTCGTTGTACTTGAGGTGGCCCGTGGTGCCGATCTGCTTCGCAGAGGCACAACCGGGGACGGTCTCGGCAGCGTTGGCGGTGCCGAGACCGACGGACAGCAGCGTCGCGGCCAGTGCGGCGGCGATGGCGATTGGCTTTCTCACAGCCGCGACGCTGGTGCAGTCCGGTTAGACAGCGGTAAATCAGGTCAGGCGCTTGAGCCAGTCCGTGATGATCTGCCGCGACGCGGGCGTGGCGTGCACCCACGTCTGGTGGTTCTGGTCGGTGTACTTGACCACGAGCCAGCGGCCGTCCTCGAAGTCGATCGTGGTGAGGAACGTCTTGGCGCGCTGCCTGCCCTCGGCGCCGCGCCGTGCCGCGTAGAGCTTCGCCGTGCCCTTGCGGGGCTGGGCGAGCAGTTGCCGCAACGAGATCGACGGCGACGCCTTGCCCGGCTGGTGCGTGTTGATCTCCGAAGCGTGCACGTTGATCGACGCACCCTTGCCCGCCGGCACGTCCGGCAGCTGCATCGCGAGCACCTCGGGAGCGTTCTCCGGGCGGATCGGGTGCAGCTGCACGTAGCCGTTGTCGTGCACGGCGAGCACACCGTGCTGCGAGTTCGCCGCCACCACCACGGGCCGCGTCTCGCTCGGCGTGACCGCGATCCACGCCGAGTAGTCCGCGTCCGCCTTGGCGATCAGGTGCAGCGTGCTCCGGATGTCCGGGTGGTCCAACCCGACCCTGCGCAGCTCACCGATGACGTCGCGCTCGATGACCGCGCGCTCGTCGTCGGTCTGACCGGGCGAGTCGACGTGCAGCGCCGGGTGGTACTGCCCCAGCTTCTCCTGCTTCCACAGCACGTCGAACGCGAGGTCTGACAGTTGGATGGACGATCGCAGCACGTCACCCCCCGATCGTCGGCGGCGCGACCATCGGCATGTCACCGATGATCTCGTTCGTGTTCTCCTCGGACACCAGGTAGTCGGCGGACTTGTGCTCCAAGTCGTCCTCTCCCTGACCCTTCTGGCCCGGGCCGCCCATGCCGCCCATACCCGCGGCACCAGCACGCCCCGCAGCACCGGCGGCACCACCGCGGGCGCCTGCGTTCGGCCCGGTCTCCCCCATGCCGCCGAACACACCGGCCTTGCCGCCGGGCTGCTGCGCCGACGTACCGCCGCCGGCGCCCACGCCACCGATGCCGCCGCCACCGAACTTGCCGCCGGCCCCGCCACCTCCGAACTTGCCCGCGCCGCCAGGACCTCCACCGGGCCCGCGCCCAGTGCCTGCGCCGCCGCCGGGACCACGCCCGGTTCCGGTGCCGCCGAGACCGGGACCGACGGGCACGCCGATCGGCGGGATGCCGGTGTTCGGCGGGCGCTCGATCACGCTGCCGATGGGCGGCTTGCCGGTGAGGTCACCCTTGCCGCCGCCGGTGCCACCGGTGCCGCCGGTGCCGCCGTCGCCGGAACCGGCCCAGCTGAGGTCGGTCCGGTCGCTGTTGAGGCTGCCGGGCGGGGTCCAGGTGGTGCCCTGCGGGGAGCCGGTCGTGCTCGGGAGGCCGCTCGTGTTGGTGGTGTTGCCGACCTTGCCCGTGCCGACGTTCGAGGTCTTGTCGCGACCGTCGTCGCCGCCGGTGTTGGCGATCTCGACCTGCAGGTTGTCGGCCGTGACGCCGGGGAACTCCTTGGGCAGCTCACCGCGGTTGGTGTTGCTGGCGCTCTGGAACTCGCTGTAGACCTTGCGGTTGTGCGCTTCTTCTGAGTTGTAGCTGTTGACGGCGTCCTCGGTGTCGGTGTCCCAAGGAGTCGCGTCGTCCCAGAAGTTCGTTTCCGGCTTGTTCGCCGGCATGTTCTTGAGCTGACCCTTGTTCAGGTTGAACTGGTAGACCTGGTTGGACAGCGAGTGGTCGGCCTGCCGGAGCGCGTCCTGCATCTGGATCATGGCCTGGTTGATCGGGTTGCCGGCGGTCTGGGCGGCGTCCGCGCTCGCGCCGGTCCACGCCTCGCCCAGCGTCTCGCCGACGCGCTTGAGCCTTGCCTCGATCGCGGCGTAGCTCCGCTCCAGTTCCGCTGCCTTGTTGGCGGCGTTCTGCGCTGATCCGGTGCCTTTTCCGCCGGTCATCTGAGCGTAGATCTCATGCCCGGAGAAACCTTCGGCGCGCGTGTTGTCCTGGGTGAAGCAGCTGGGCGCGGGCCGTGTCATTTCGCACCTGCCTTGATCGTCGTGATGACCTGGTTCGCGAATTCGGTCGCAGCCCCGCACGGGTCCGCGAATCGGGGGCTGCCCTTCTCGGTCACGATGAGGACCAGAAGCGCCACCTCGTCGGACAAACCGACCGACACGTCACAGTTGCCGTCGGCACGCTGGTCCACCTGCAAGTTCATGATTGCCGGGTAGCCCTGGATCGCCGGCAGCACCTCGAACGCCGCGTACGAGTCCTTGTTCTGATACATCGCGTCCAACCCCTTGCCACCTGGGATCAGGGTCGCGCTGGGCGTGATCTTGCTCGGGGCGGACGCGCCGAGCCAGATGCAGGACGCGCCTGGAGCGCCGCTGTTGACCCTGCCGGTGACGCCAGGGAGGCCGAACGCTTCGACCTGAGCCGGGGTGGCCATGCCACACGGGTTGGCTTCGAAGGCCTTCACGTCGAGCGGGTTCTTCACCTTAGGCGCACCGTTCGCGGTGGTGTCGCCTCCGCCGCTGCTGTTGCTGGTCGGCGTCGTGGCGGTCGTCGGCGTACCAGTGGTACCACCGCTGTCACCACAACCGGCCAGCAGTGCGAGGGCAGCGGTACCGGCGACGATGGTTGGGATGCGCAACAGCTCAGTCCTTCGGCTTCAGGTTGTCTCGGTTGCCGGCTTCGGTCTGTTCGTACTGACGCAGCGTGGCCTCGAGGTTCTCGATGCGAGTCGTCAACGTGTTGCGCAGCTGCTCATTCGACTGCTGGTGCATTGCGCCCGCCGTGTTGGCCCAGTTCGCGTACACCTTGCTGGGCATGTCCAGGCCGGCGTGCTGCACTTCGGTCAGCACACGCCCGGTCGTGTGCGCCATCAGGAGGTCGTCGCGAATGGACTTGTACTCCTTGATGGCAGCGCGCAGCGTCTCGAGATCGACTTTGGTCCCGCTCATACCCCAGTACCCTCCCCTGCAGTTTCGTGCGTCAGGCAGCATACCGCCGGGCCAGGGCCCTCGTCCTGACTTTCGAGCACGATCGGGTGAACGAAACGAAGTGTCAGCCCGGCATTGCGACAAGTCCGGGTACGAAGAGCTGCATGCGTCGTTCTTTGGTGCTTTTCGTCAGTGCCGCAATGCTGCTGGCCGCCTGCTCCACACCCACGCCTGTGGCCGCTCCGAAGATCAAGCCGCCGACGCCGGCGGTGGGTGCGCAGGCGGACTGCGCCGAGGTCATGGGGATGGAGGACTCGCGGTGTCTGGGATGGACGGCACCCGAGCCGCACACGTTCTCGGACGTCCGGAGGATCAGCGACGACCAAGCGGGCACGGGCAAGGAGCTGCAGTGGGGCCCCTATTACTGGTGTGACGCGTTCAAAGAGGACGTGCTCAAAGACGTATTGGGATCAACCGACGTGGCGCGAGTCGTCACGGACAAGTTCTACTGCCAAATAGTCGTCCGAGGGCGCAAGGTGAGCGGCATTTACAACAGCCTTTCCGTCTATCTCTCGCCTTACCGGCCCGGAAACCCCGCTTACGACTGGTTCGTCGAGCCGAACCCGCTCGGCGAGGTCACCGAGTACAAGGGCAGGAAGGCCACGCGCAACGCTCAGCTGAGCGGCCCGACCACCGAGCGCATCCAGTACACCGTCGAGATTCCCGGCCAGGGCTCCGTGTGGAACCTCGAGCTCTGGCGTGACCAGTACGACTCGAGGGTGCCGTTCACGGCCGACCTGACGGACGCCGAACGACGCGTCCGGCTGGCAATCGACGCGTTGATGGCCTACGACCAGACCTGATCTGTCTAGGGTGTCCGCGTGCGCGCCCTCGCCTTCGGACTTGCCGCCGTCCTCGCCTTCCTGACGCTGGCCACGACGATCCGGACCACCGACGTCCTGGTCGGCTCGGTCGACGCGAAACGGATCGGCACGGCCACCGTCACCTCCTGTACCGAGCACGGACCGGTCGGGAGGTGGGGCGTCGGCACCAGCTACGGGTGCACCGCGGACGTGCGGTGGGAGGACGGGCGCACCGAGCAACGCGCGTTTCCGGCGGGGCAGCTCGGGCCCGGCGACCGGGACGTGGCCGTCTTCCAGTCGAACCGCGATCCCGGCCTCAACGACAGCGGGCGGTGGTTCCTCGCCGGGCCGCTGGCGGCGATCGCACTCGGACTGCTGACGCTGTGGATGCTCCTCCTGACCGTCCTCTCGCTCGTTCCCTCCAAGAGCGGGCGGAAGAAGCAGGACGAGCAGTGGCCGGTCACCAGGGACGAGGTGAAGGCGGCTCCGGTCACGCGACGGGTGCGGCGGCTGCGGTTGTACGCGTGGCTCGGGCTGGTCGCGGCGGTGGCGGAAGGGCTGGCTTCGATGCCGTTCTTCGACGCGCCGCGGCGGGTTGGCGCGTTCGTGTCGCCGTGGCCCGCGTTGGAGGACGCCTGGCTCGTCGACCTGCCGTCCGGGGTGCTCGCCGGGTTCGCGGTGCTGGTCGCCGCCGTGATCGGGCTGATCGCGGAGAGCGTGCACAAGGACGCCGCGCGCATCGTCCGGTATGGACAGAGCTATCTCGGCAGCAGGAAGCAGGTTCCCGGTGGTGGCGGCAGCTGGGTGCCCACGGCGTTGATCGCGGCGCTCGTGCTCGGTGCGATCGTCAAGGTCGTGCTGGCCGTGCCCGCGCACGCGCCGGTTGCCGTGTGGCTGGCCGGGAGCAGGGACGCCCTGGTGCTGCTGGCTTTGTTGATCATCACCGTCTGCACTCGACAGTCCGCAAAGGACATGGTCGGCCAACTGGTCGGCAAATAGGGGAACCGAATACCGGTCGGGGCAGTCTCAGTCGGCATGAGTTCTGCAGAACTGGGCGCTGGGCAGCAGCGACTCGACGAGTACATGCGCCGTGTCACCGACATCCAGCAGAAGGCCGAGGAGACGCAGGCTCAGCTCAAGGCGTTGCGCGCGAACGTGAGCAGCCCCGACCGCTCGGTCACGGTGACGATGGCACCTGGCGGGCGGCTGGAGAAGCTCAGCCTGGCACCCTCGGCGATGAGGATGTCCCACGAGCAGCTGGCCGCCATGATCACCGAGACCGTCAGCAGAGGGCACGCGGCCGTCGCCGAGCAGATGGAGGCGACGATGCAGCCGTTGATCGGCGGCACGCCGGCGATGGACTTCCTGCGTGACCAGGTCACCGCGGCGCAGCAGCCGGAGGAGACCGAGGAGCAGCCGCGGCGTCCGCAACGTCCTGGAAGCCCGGACGACGACGAGCCGTTCGGCACCATCTACCGGTAAGGGGAACCCGGTGTCAGGAAACTTCGCCATGGTGCCCGCGGACGTGATCAACCACGCGGGCAACGTGCAGTCGATGGGCATGGAGCTCACCAAGGCCGCCGCACGCGGCGAGAGCGTCGACCTCGGCGTCGAGACCTACGGGATCATCGGCCAGGTCTTCAGCGTGCCGGTGCGCATTCACATCGCGGCGATCGCGAACTCGATCAACGAGCTGGCCAACGCGCTGCCGGACGTCGCCGACGCGCTGCGCGACTGCGCGGACGCCACGCAGCAGACCGACGACGACCACGCGAAGCTGTTCAACAAGTACAAGGGGCAATGATGGTTCTCGACGTCAGTGCGGACAACGCCACCGACGGTGCGCGGATCATCGACACCGTCTGGAAGTGCGCGGAAGACTTCAACAACCCCAGCGACTGGGCCTTCGACGGCGTCGCACTGGGGCTCGACGTGCTCGGCTTCGTCGCGAACCCGCTGGGCACGCTCGTCGGCGCGGGCATCGGCTGGCTGATCGAACACGTGTCGTTCCTCAAGGAGCCGCTCGACGACCTCGCCGGTGACCCCGGCGCGATCAACGTCGTCGCGGCCGCCTGGGGTGAGGTCGCCAAGGCGTGCGCGAAGGTCGGCAACGACTACGCGCAGGCCGCCACCAGCCAGACCGCGACGTGGACCGGCGCGTCCGGTGACGGCTACCGCAAGGCGGCCGCCACGCTCGCCGAGCAGGTCAAGGCGCTGGAGGGGGCCGCGAACGCGGTCGCGACCGGCATCAGGGGAACCGGCGTCCTGGTCGCCGCGGTGCGCGGCATCATCCGCGACATCGTGGCCGACGTGGTGGCCGAGTTCATCATCGCCGCCGTGACGGCGCTCGCGACGAGCTGGTGCAGCTTCGGCGCCTCGATCGCCGCCTTCACGGGCTGGGCGGTGGCACGCGCGGCGTCGACCGCGGGCAAGATCGCGGGCAAGGTCAGCAAGCTGCTGATGAAGCTCGCGCAGGCCGTCCGCAAGTTCGACAACCTCAAGGGCGTGTCCGACGCGCTCGCCAAGGCCGCGGTCGCCATCGGCCGCAAGGCCAAGGGCGTCGGCCGCGCGATCGGCAAGAACCACGCCTCGGTGAAGCAGATCGAGGACGGCTTCTCCAGCGCCAACAACGCGATCCGCGACAAGCTCACGTTCGGCAGCGACAAGCTGAAGGAAGCGGCCGGCAAGGTCGACGACGTCATGGCCCCGCGCGGCCGCGACGGCTTCGCGGACACGATCAAGCCCATCTCACTCGGCCGGACCGGCGCCTCCGAGGCGTTCAAGGAAGGCGCGAACTGGGACGAGAGCTACGAGAAGGGCCAGGAAGAGCTCAACCAGAAGAAGTAGCGCGGTCAGGGCGCCTGCTGCTGCGACGGCAGGCGCCCCTCCGCCATCCGCTTGAGCAAGTCCTTGCGCAGCCACAACATGTAGACCCACACCAGCCCGAAGATCACGCCGATCACGCCCATCGCGGGCAGCAGGATCCACGACGCGATCAACAGCACGTGCAGGCCCACCACGGCACCGATGGCCCACGGCTTGCGGACGAAGGCGCACATCGCGATGAACAACGCGATGAAGCCGAACGCCACCCAGCCGACGAGCGAGGTGATGCCGCCGTGCAGCTTGGCGATCACCGGCAGGGCCAGGGCCACGACGATGACCTCGAGGATCAGCGTGCCGGCCATGATGCCCCGGAACGCCTTCATCGGGTCCTTCTTCGGAGGGGGCGCGACCTGCTCGGTCATGCCGGCTCCTTCCCGAACAGGGCACGGGCCTCGCCCGCGGTGACGACCGAGCCGGTGATGATCACGCCGCCGCCGGAGAGCTCGTCCTCGGTGAGGTGGATGGCTTCCTCGATCGCGTCGTCGAGGCGCGGGCGGACCTCGAAGCGGTCCTCGCCGAAGATCGGGACGGCCAGACCGGCCAGCAGGTCCGGGTCCATGGCGCGCGGCGACGAGTTGGTGGTGATCACCAGCTCGTGCACGACCGGTTCCAGGGCCGAGAGGATGCCCTCGGCGTCCTTGTCCGACATCACGGCCACGACGGCGACCAGCTTGCGGAAGCCGAACTCCGTGTCCAGCGCGCGGGCCAGAGCCGCGGCGCCGTGCGGGTTGTGCGCGGCGTCGACGAAGATGTTCGGGGCGGACTTCACGCGTTCCAGGCGGCCCGGCGTGATGACCGACGCGAAGCCCTCGCGGATCGCCTCCACGTCCAGCTGGCGATCGGCGCCGGCGCCGAAGAACGCCTCGACCGACGCCAGTGCCAGCGCGGCGTTGGCGGCCTGGTGCTCGCCGTGCAGCGGCAGGAAGATGTCCTCGTAGACGCCGCCGAGACCCTGCAACGTGATCAGCTGACCGCCGACCGCCACCGAGCGCGAGACGACGCCGAACTCGCTGCCGAAGCGCGCGACCGTGGCGTCCACCTCGGCCACCCGCTCGAGGATGACCTTCATCGCCTCCGGCGTCTGCTCGCCAACCAGCGCGATGGAGCCCGGCTTGATGATGCCGGCCTTCTCGGCCGCGATGTCCTCGATGCGCGGGCCGAGGTACTCGGTGTGGTCGATGCCGATCGGCGTGAGGACGGCGATGCGGGCGTCGGCGATGGACGTCGCGTCCCACGTGCCGCCCAGTCCGACCTCGACCACCGCCACGTCGACCGGGGCGTCCGCGAAGGCCGCGTAGGCCATGCCGGTGAGCACCTCGAACTTGCTCATCCGGATGTCCGACCGGTTGTCGACCATCGCGACGTACGGCTCGATGTCGCGGAACACCTCGACGTAGCGATCGGGGCTGATCGGCTGGTTGTCGAGGCTGATGCGCTCGGTCGCGAGCTGCAGGTGCGGGCTCGTGTAGCGGCCGGTGCGCAGGCCGATGCGCGTGAACAGCGCATCGGCCATGCGCGACGTCGACGTTTTGCCGTTGGTGCCCGTCAGCTGCACGACCGGGTAGGTCGTCTGCGGGTCGCCCAGCACGTGCGCCAGCGCCTTGATCCGGTCCAGCGACGGCTCGAGCTTCGTCTCGGGCCACCGCTGGTTGAGCTCGTTCTCGACGTCGAAGAACTCGTCGAGGTTGGTGTCCATCACTTCTCCGGCAGCGCGGCCAGGCGCTCGTTGATGCGGGCGATGTCGGCCTCGGCGGTGGCCTTGCGCTCTTCGATCTTGGCCACGACGTCCGCCGGTGCCTTGGCGAGGAAGCCCGCGTTGCCGAGCTTGCCCGACGTCTGCGCGAGCTCCTTCTGCGCCGCCGCGAGGTCCTTCTCGAGACGCTTGCGCTCGGCCACGACGTCGATCGCGCCGGACAGGTCCAGCTCGACCTTCACCGCGCCCTTGGGCAGGCCGACCTCGAGCGTCGCCGAGACGGTGAACTCGTCACCCGGCTCGGTCAGCCGCGTGAGCGAGCGAACGGCGGGCACCTGGTCGGTGAGGCCGACGCAGCACGCGCCGCGGACCTTGCCCGCGACCTTCTGGCCCGGCTTGAGGCCCTGCTCCGAACGGAACCGGCGGATCTCGGTGGCCAGCTTCTTCAGGCCCTCGATCTGCGCCGCGGCTTCGAGGTCGCGCTCGCCACCGGAAGCCTTGGGCCACTCGGCGACGACGAGCGACTCACCGCCGGTCAGCGACGTCCACAACGTCTCCGTGATGAACGGGATCGCCGGGTGCAGCAGCCGCAGCACGGTGTCCAGGACGTGCCCGAGCACCGACTGGGTCGCCTCGACGCGGCCGTCGGCGATCTGGACCTTCGCGATCTCCAGGTACCAGTCGCAGAACTCGTCCCACGTGAAGCTGTAGAGCGCGTCACAGACCTTGGCGAACTGGAAGGTCTCGAAGTATCCATCCACAGTGGACACGAGCTGGTCCAGCGTGTCGAGGATCCAGCGGTCGGCGGCCGTCAGCTCCTCGCGCGGGGGCAGCGGACGGTCCACAGTGGCCCCGTTGGCCAGCGCGAACCGCGTGGCGTTCCACAGCTTCGTGGTGAAGTTGCGCGAGCCGGCGGCCCGCTCTTCCGAGAGCGCCAGGTCCGAGCCGGGGTTCGCGCCGCGCAGCAGCGTGAACCGCGTGGCGTCCGCACCGTAGGCGTCCATCCAGTCCAGCGGGTCGATGCCGTTGCCCTTGGTCTTCGACATCTTCTTGCCGTGCTGGTCACGGATCAGGCCGTGCAGGTAGACGTGGTCGAACGGCTGCACGTCGTCCATCGCGTACAGGCCGAACATCATCATCCGGACGACCCAGAAGAACAGGATGTCGTAGCCGGTCGACAGCACCGAGGTCGGGTAGAACTTCTTCAGGTCCTCGGTGGAGTCCGGCCAGCCGAGCGTGGAGAACGGCCACAGGCCCGACGAGAACCAGGTGTCGAGGACGTCCTCGTCCTGGCGCCAGCCCTCACCGGTCGGGATCTCGTCGTCCGGTCCGACGCAGACGACCTCGCCGGCCGGGCCGTACCAGACCGGGATCCGGTGGCCCCACCACAGCTGCCGCGAGATGCACCAGTCGTGCAGGTTGTCGGTCCAGTCGAAGTAGCGCTTGGCCAGCTCCTGCGGGTGGATCGTGGTGCGGCCGTCGCGGACGGCGGCGGAGGCCTTCGCGGCGATGCCCTCGACCTTGACCCACCACTGCAGCGACAGGCGCGGCTCGATGACCGTGTCGCAGCGCGAGCAGTGACCGACCGCGTGGACGTACGGCCGCTTCTCCGCGACGATCCGGCCCTCGGCACGCAGCGCGGCGACGATGGCGGGACGCGCCTCGAACCGGTCGAGCCCCTCGAACGGCCCGTGCGCTGTGATGGTCGCGCGGCCGTCCATGATCGTCAGGTTCGGCAGGTTGTGGCGCTGGCCGATCTCGAAGTCGTTGGGGTCGTGCGCGGGCGTCACCTTGACGGCACCCGTGCCGAACTTCGGGTCGACGTGCGTGTCCGCGACGATCGGGATGCGGCGGCCGGTCAGCGGCAGCTCGACCTCGGTGCCGATCAGGTGCTGGTAGCGCTCGTCGTCGGGGTGGACGGCTACCGCGGTGTCACCGAGCATCGTCTCGGCGCGCGTGGTCGCGACGACGATCGACGCGTCGCCGTCGCCGTAGCGGATCGAGACGAGCTCGCCGTCGTCCTCGGAGTGGTCGACCTCGACGTCGGACAACGCCGTCTGGCAGCGCGGGCACCAGTTGATGATCCGCTCGGCCTGGTAGATGAGGCCGTCGTCGTACATCTTCTTGAAGATCGTCTGAACTGCGCGGGACAGGCCCTCGTCCATGGTGAAACGCTCACGCGACCAGTCGATGCCGTCGCCGAGCCGCTTCATCTGGCCGAGGATCTTGCCGCCGTACTCCTCTTTCCACTCCCAGACGCGCTCGACGAACTTCTCGCGCCCGAGGTCGTGCCGGGACAGCCCCTGCTTCGCGAGGTCGCGCTCGACCGCGTTCTGCGTGGCGATGCCCGCGTGGTCCATGCCGGGCAGCCACAGGACCTCGTAGCCCTGCATGCGGCGGCGCCGGGTCAGCGCGTCCATGACGCTGTGGTTCATGGCGTGGCCCATGTGCAGGCTGCCGGTGACGTTGGGCGGAGGGAGCACGATCGTGAACGGCGGCTTGTCGCTGTGCACGTCCGCCGTGAAGTAGCCCCGGTCGACCCACCGCTGGTACAGCTCCGCCTCTACCTCCGCCGGAGTCCACGCGGCGGGGAGGTCAGGACGCTGGGTTGCGGTGTCGAGTTCAGTCACAGCTGTCAAGTCTACGGAGCCGTGGGTATCGACTTGAAACGAGATACCTGCTAACGGGCCGCGTGGCATCTACGATCCCCGGCTCGTGGGGATTCCTGGGGGCATTGAAGATCATCCTGACCTGCGCGACGCCCAGTGGGGCAGGCGCGTGGAGCGTGAGTGGCGCCGCGAGCAGCGCAGGCTGGGCAAGGCGACTGTGGTCGGTGCGCTGGTCGTCGGCGCCCTGATCGCCGTCGCGGCGTGGCAGTACGCGCCTCAGTGGTTCGGCAACCCGCCGCGGCCCGTCGTGGACTTCGGCCGGCCGTTCGCCGGGACGCCCTACGAGTCGTGGGCGGACGGGGAGCGGGCCGTCGTGGCGGCGCCCGAGCACGAACAGGTGCGGCGGGCCGTGATCGCGGCCCGGATCGACCCCGCGGAGCTGGAACGCCGCGACGGCGCCGCTTTCCTCGCACTGTTCCCCGAGGCTGCCAGGCCGGCCTGGCAGCAGATGCTGCCGATGCTGGCGACCCAGCTCACGCCGGGCACCAAACTGCTGCCGAACGGCGTCAGGGCGCAGGGCACGATCGGCAAGGCCGTCGACGGGGAGGGCAAGGAGGTCGTCCGCGCCGACTTCCGGATCGCCTACGCCTTCGCACCGGACGATCCCGGCGTGATCCGCGGCCACGAGGACTTCATCGTGATGGCGGAGGCACGCGCGGACTTCCAGCAGACGCCGCAGGGCATGCGGATCACGGACTCCGCGATTCGGTGGCACAACGCGGCGTGCGGCGCCTACGTGTCCGGTCTCGTGGCGCCGAAGTTCGCCGCGGCGAAGCAGCCCTGCTGACGATCCGGCGGCAACCGGAAACCGATCGACCGCGTGATTCGGAATGACCGAACACGAACACCTGGGGGAACCGTGCAGTACGACCTCGAAGACCATCCCGACCTGAAGGACGCGGCGTGGATCCGCGCCGCCAACAGACGCGCGAAACGGGACATCCGCAGGCAACGCCGGCAGGCACGGATGCGCAGACACGGCGGCAAGATCGTGTCCGCCGTCGCACTGGTCGTCATCGGCGCGGTGCTGTTCGGGTTCTACCAGGCCGGGAAGTTCGGAGAGGTCTCACTGCCAGAGGTCAAGCTGCCGCAGACCGGCGTGAACGTCGAGATCCCGTTCGCGAGCACACCGGCCGAACAGTGGCCGGAGGGCGAGAAGGGCATCGTCGTGCCGGACGGGAACCCGGCGTACGAGCAGGTCCGGCAGGCGCTGATCGCGTCGCGGATGGACCCGGCGATGATCAACGACCACAAGCCCGACCGGTTCCTCGCGATGCTGGCGCCGGACGTGCGCGAGCACATCACGAAGGAGCTGTCCGGCTGGACCACGCGGCTCAAGCAGGGCACCAGGCTTCTCCCCAACGGCATCCGCGTGTCCGGGAAGATGACGCTCGGCGAGAAGGACGGCTACCCGGCCGTGACGACGGACTACGTGTTCGCCTACGCGTTCGAGCCGCCGGACCCCGAGAAGCTGCTCAACCAGATGGAGATGGTCGCGGCGGTCCGCGAGAAGGTCACGTACATGATCACGCCGGCGGGGCTGTGGCCGGCGGACGCCGACGGGTTCCAGTATTCGATCGCGTGCCAGGCCGCGAAGGACGGTTTCCTCGCGCCGCAGTTCACCGAGCCGTCCAAGCCTGGAGAGGGCCTGCCCGGTGACAACAAGAAGTACTTCTCGGTGGACGGCCAGATGCCCACGGAGAACACCTGCGATTGATCACCCTTTCAGAGGTGCCGAGCGGGAGTGACGGCGATCACAATTGACCGTCACGGACCGTTCAACCCCTTGGGGCCCGTGACGGCGACGCCGCCGCGTTCTTCGGGGGCGCTGGCGGCGCCGACGTCGATCAGCGAAGAATGAACCCATGAGCAGCAAGCCCCCGCAGCACGACGTCGACGAGTCCGCGCTCGAAGTCACCACCCCGAAGACATGGGCGGCGGGTATTCCCGGCGTGCTCGTGTCGCTCGACCGCGCGGTCGAGCAGATGGGGGTCAGCCGCACGGTCAAGACGTTGCGCCTGCTCAACCAGCGTGAAGGTTTCGACTGCCCCGGTTGCGCGTGGCCGGAGCCGCAGGGCCACCGCAAGATGGCGGAGTTCTGCGAGAACGGCGCGAAGGCCGTCGCGGAGGAGGCGACGAAGCGGCGGATCGGGCCCGAGTTCTTCGCCGAGCACTCCGTCGAGAGCCTGCGGACGAAGACGGACTACTGGCTCGGGCAGCAGGGCCGCCTCACCGAGCCGATGGTGCTCAAGCCCGGCGCGACGCACTACACGCCGATCAGCTGGGACGCCGCGTTCACGCTGATCGCGGACGAGTTGACCGCGCTGTCGTCACCCGACGAGGCGATCTTCTACACGTCCGGCCGCACCAGCAACGAGGCCGCGTTCCTCTACCAGCTGCTGGTCCGCTCGTTCGGCACCAACAACCTGCCGGACTGCTCGAACATGTGCCACGAGTCCTCCGGCGCCGCGCTCAACGAGACCATCGGCATCGGCAAGGGCTCGGTGTCGATCAAGGACTTCGAGCTCGCCGACCTGATCGTGGTCGTCGGCCAGAACCCCGGCACCAACCACCCGCGCATGCTCAGCGCGCTCGAGGACGCGAAGAAGAACGGCGCGAAGATCATCGCGGTCAACCCGCTGCCGGAAGCCGGGCTGATGCGGTTCAAGAACCCGCAGAACGTCGCGGGCGTCGTCGGCCGCGGCACCGCGCTGTGCGACGAGTTCGTGCAGATCCGCGTCGGCGGCGACCAGGCGCTGTTCCAGGCGATCGGCCACCTGCTGCTGCAGTGGGACAAGGTCGACAAGGACTTCGTCAACGCCAAGACGCACGGCTTCGAGGACTACGCGAGGCACCTCCGGGAGCTCGACTGGGACCGCGTGCTCACCGCGACCGGCCTGACCCGCGAGCAGATCACCCGCGTCGCCGGCATGTTCGTCGACTCGCAGCGCACGATCGCCTGCTGGGCAATGGGTCTGACGCAGCACAAGCACAGCGTGCCGACGATCCGCGAGGTCGCGAACGTCATGTTCCTGCGCGGCATGATCGGCAAGCCCGGCGCGGGCCTGTGCCCG
This sequence comes from Lentzea roselyniae, assembly GCF_039537795.1. Lineage (NCBI taxonomy): Bacteria > Bacillati > Actinomycetota > Actinomycetes > Pseudonocardiales > Pseudonocardiaceae > Lentzea > Lentzea roselyniae. The sequence continues at coordinate 170,051 of NZ_BAABBE010000014.1, read as the reverse complement.
GTGCGCGGCCACTCGAACGTGCAGGGCGACCGCACGATGGGCATCTACGAGAAGATGCCGGAGAAGTTCCTGCTGGCGCTGGAGAACGAGTTCGGCATCCCGGTGCCGCGCAAGCACGGCTACGACACCGTCGACGCGATCAACGCCATGCGCCACGGCCGCGGCAAGGTGTTCATCGCGATGGGCGGCAACTTCGTCAGCGCCACCCCGGACACGCCGGTGACCGAGAAGGCGCTGGAACAGTGCTCGCTGACCGTGCACGTCTCCACGAAGCTCAACCGCTCGCACGTGATCCACGGCCGCACCGCGCTGATCCTGCCCGCGCTGGGCCGCACCGAGAGCGACCTGCAGCACTCGGGCGAGCAGTTCGTGACGGTCGAGGACTCGATGTCGGTCGTGCACCGCTCGCGCGGCCGGTTGAAGCCCGCGTCCGACCAGCTGCTGTCCGAGGTCTCGATCATCTGCCGGTTGGCGCGCAAGGTGTTCGGCTCCTCCCACCCCGTCGCGTGGGAGGAGTTCGAGAAGGACTACGACGTCATCCGCGAGCACATCGCACGGGTCGTGCCGGGCTGCACCGACTACAACACGCGCGTGCGTCAGCCTGACGGTTTCGTCCTGCCACACCCGCCGCGCGACAGCCAGGAGTTCGCGACGACGACCGGCAAGGCGAACTTCACCGCGAACGAGCTGACCGTGCTGGAGGTGCCGGAGGGCCGTCTGCTGATGCAGACCCTGCGCAGCCACGACCAGTACAACACCACGATCTACGGCCTGGACGACCGCTACCGCGGCGTGAAGGACGGGCGGCGCGTGGTGTTCGTGAACCCCGACGACATCAAGGAACTGGGGTTCTCCGACGGCCAGATGGTGAACATCGTGTCGGAGTGGAAGGACGACCCGACGGGCGTTGTCGAGCGTCGCGCCGACTCGTTCCGGATCGTGTCCTACCCGACCGCGCACGGGTGCGTGGCCACGTACTTCCCCGAGGCGAACCCCTTGGTGCCGCTGGACTCCAAGGCGGACATCTCGGGTACGCCGACCTCCAAGTCGGTGATCGTGCGACTGGAGCCGGCTGTCTGACGGTGTCGGGTCCGGCCGGTTGAGCTCACGCGCTCGCCGGCCGGACGCGCGCGAACAGCCTCCAGCGCCGGCGTGCGGGCTTCGGCGCGACCTCTTCTGGCTTCTTGGCCAGAAGGCGAACAGCGGCGTCCGCCTCCAGCTCGCCCTGCCGCATCTTCGCGATAGCAAACGCTTGGTCGTGCGACAACATGACATATCCCCCAATGCAGTGGTGTCAGTCGGGTGAGACCGTCGTGCTCAGGAAGAAGCGCACCGGCCGCGCGCCATCCGGACGCAGCTCGGGCCGGTCCATCCGCTCGCTGTAGCGACCGAGCACCGCACGCAGCTCGTTCTGGAGCTCGATCAGCTCATCGATGGTCAGGAACTTGGTACTGCTGTTGATGCCGATGCCGCCCGGCGCCCGCCATTCCTCAGGCAGGCGATCGTGCTGGCGCAGGCGCTCGCGAGTGCGTTCGTACTCGTTGTCAAGCAGGGCCACCACGGCGGCTTCCGCCGCCATCGCGGACTCGTCGTCGAGTCCTTCGCTCGTGATCGTCTGATGGCGGTTGACGAGCTGCCACGGCTTCTGCCTGCCCGGCCCCTCCACCTCGGCCACGAAGCCGTACTTGGCCAGCATGTTCAGGTGATAAGAGCAGCTCGCGACACTCTCACCCAACTTCGCCGAGCACTGCGTGGCAGTGCTCGGCCCTTCCTCGTTGAGGAGGTTGATCAGCTTCCACCGAAAGGGGTGCGACAGCGCGCGAAGTGCTTTGGGGTCGGTGATGGGAGCGTCGGTCATGACATCACCGTAAGCGTATCAATAAACCTTTAGCAAGGTTCCTTGATATATAAATCCTGATATAAAACCCGCATGACTCGGGGGCAGCAGTGGCTGGTGGGGGCGTTCGGAGCACTGGTGGCGGTCACGTGGATCGATCCGCCGTGGCCCGCCGAGCAGGCACTGCACAGTTCGTTGACGGCAGTCGCGATCATGGCGCTGTGGCTGCTGCGACGACGCCTGGACACCGCACAGTGGGCGTGGACGCTGTTGTTCCTCGCGCTGCACACGATCGCGGCGCGGTGGATCTACTCGTTCGTGCCGTACGACGACTGGACGGACGCGCTGTTCGGCGTACGGCTGTCGGAGGCGTTCTCCTGGGAGCGCAACCACTTCGACCGGCTCGTGCACTTCGCGTACGGCGTGTGCCTGACCGCGGTGCTGCGGCGGAAGTGGTTGCGCTCACTGGAGATCGTGCTGGCGACGAGCGCACTTTACGAACTGCTGGAGTGGGCGATCGCGATGACGCTCGCCCCGGGGGTCGCCGAGGCCTACAACGGCCAGCAGGGCGACATGTGGGACGCCCACGCCGACATGGCCCTGGCCGCACTCGGCGCGCTCGTCACCAGTCTGGCGAGTTCCGCGCGACGGCGGTCACCAGCGGCAGCGACTCGATGACCGGCACCCGCAGCAACTCGGCGGGCACGTCGGGGTCGCGCACCGGTTCGACGAGCTCCCGCAGCAGCGCGCCGACGACGTCGTCCGCGGTCTGATCGACCTCGTGGATGAGATCGCGCAGCTGGTCCGCCGCGTCGTTGAGCACCCTCGGCCGCTGCGGCTCTTCCAGCATCAGCGCGGCCAGCCGCAACACCCGCCGGCAGGTGCGCAGCCGCAGGCTCCTGCTCGCCGACTCCCGTGCGCCCGCGAGGCCCAGTCGCCCACGCGTGCGCTCGATCCACGGCTCGACCGTCTCCCGCCGCCAGATCGGGCCTGACGCGAGCTCGGCGTCCGGCTCCGGAATGCCGTGCGAGCGCCGCTTGCGCCACACAGCAACCAGTTGCCGACTCAGCCCCATGGCGTCGGCGATCTCCGCGATCCCGTAGAAGTCCCCCACGCCGTCAACTGTAACCAGAGATGACGTCAGATGCCATCATAAATGTCACCGAAAATGTCTCAAATGCGTTCGAGGACAGCGCGGGCCGCGTTGTGGCCGCCGATGCCGCTGACGCCACCACCGCGCTTGGAGCCCGCTCCGCAGACGAAGACGTTGTCCACGTCCGTCTCGACGCCCCACCTGCCGACCTCGGCGTCGGTTTCGGCGAACGGCCAGCCGAGCTCTCCGTGGAAGATGTTGCCACCCGGCAGGCCGAGCTCTTCCTCCAGGTCCAGTGGTGTGCGTGCTTCGATGCACGGCTCACCGTTCGCATCGGTCGCGAGGCAGTCCTGGATCGGCTCGACCAGGTGGGCGTTGAGCTGGTCGAGGTAACGCCGCACCAGCTCGTCGCGCAGCCGTTCGTTGCGTCCTTCGAACAGCGACGCCGGCAGGTGCAGGCCGAACAACGTCAGCGTCTCGTGGCCCGCGAGCGACGGGCCGAGGATCGACGGGTCGGTCAGCGAGTGGCAGTACATCTCGCCCGGCAGCACCGACGGCACCTGACCGGCGACGCTCTCGAGGTACGCGGTCTCCAGCTGGTCGTAGGACTCGTCGAGGTGGAACGTGGCCGCGAACGCGAGCCGCGCGTCCACCCCGGACTTCAGCGCCGGCAACCGCCGCAGCAGCATGTTGATCTTCAGCTGGCAGCCGGGCGCGTCGTGCACTTCCCTGCCCTGCAACCGGCCCAGCACGGAAGGCGCCACATTGGACAGCACGAACCGGGCCTCGGCTGTGCCGCCCCCGTAGGTCACCGACGCGGTCCTGCCGTCCGACTCGATCGACGTCACCTCAGCACCGGTGACGATCTCCGCACCGGCCTCGCGGGCGGCCCGTTCCAGCTCGGCGGTCACCGCGCCCATGCCGCCGACCGGGACCTTCCACTCACCGGAACCGTTGCCGATCACGTGGTAGAGGAAGCACTTGTTGGCGCGCAACGAATGCAGCGACGAGTGCGTGCCGATCAACGCGTCGGTGGCGACGACGCCGCGCACCAGGTTGTTGTCGAACAGCTCCTGCAGCGTCGCGCCGATCGGGCGTTCGAAGACCTGGTCCCACAACCGGCCGCGCGCCACCGCGTCGACGTGCACGCGCAGGTGTTCCCGTGACACCAGCGGTTCCAGCAGGGTCGGCGCCAACGCGGCAGCCATCAGCTCCAGGTCGGCGTACCAGCGCTGCCACCGCTCCCAGTCGTCCAGTGACCCGCACACGGCCTCGAACGACGCCACGGTCGCCGGACCGGGCTCACGTTCGACGAGCAGTCCCGTCCTGCCGCTCGGCGTGTACGACGACGCGGCCCGCGAGCGCAGCGTCAGGTTCAGCCCGAGGTCGGACACGATCTGGTCGGGCAGCAATGACACCAGGTAGGAGAACCGGGACAGCCGGGCGTCGACGCCTTCCCACGGTGACGCGCTCACGGCCGCGCCGCCGACGTGCGGCAGCTTCTCCAGCACCTTGACCGACTTCCCGGCCCGTGCGAGGTACGCGGCCGCCACCAGCCCGTTGTGGCCGCCTCCCACGATCACGACGTCGTCCATGCCCCGAGATCCCTCCCACGTAGCCTGGTCGGTGGGGAACATAGCGGTCCGAAGGAGATGTGCACATGGGCCGAGTGACGGTGCGCCGAGCGGTCGAGCGGGTGTCGCCGAGCGGTCGGAGCCGCCGGGTGGACGCCCTGGCCGCCGAGGAACCGCTGGAGCTGAGGGTCAACGGGAGGTCGTTGGCCGTCACGATGCGCACACCCGGCCAGGACGTCGAGCTCGCGCACGGCTTCCTGCTCAGCGAGGGCGTCATCGGATCGGCGGAGGACGTGTCGACCGCACGGTTCTGCGAGGGCACCGGGCCGGACGGGATGAACACCTACAACGTGCTGGACATCGCGCTGGCCGACGGTGTGCCGCCGCCGGACACGGGGGTGGAGCGGAACTTCTACACCACGTCGTCGTGCGGGGTGTGCGGGAAGGCCGCGCTGGACGCGGTGAAGCTCAAGACCCGCCACTCCCCCGCGCTGGACCCGGTGCGGGTGACGCCAGAGGCGCTGACGGGCTTCCCGGACGCGTTGCGGGAACGGCAGAAGGTCTTCGAGAGCACCGGTGGGCTGCACGCGGCAGGGCTGTTCTTGAACGGCGAGCTGCTGGTCGTACGTGAGGACGTTGGCCGGCACAACGCCGTCGACAAGGTGCTGGGCTGGGCGGTGCTGCAGAACCTCGTGCCGCTGCGGGGCGCGGTGCTGATGGTGTCCGGGCGGGCGTCGTTCGAGCTGGTGCAGAAGGCCGCGATGGCCGGAATTCCGGTGCTCGCCGCGGTGTCGGCGCCGTCGTCGCTCGCCGTGGAACTGGCTGAGGAGCAGGGCATGACGCTCATCGGCTTCCTGCGCGGCGACTCGATGAACGTCTACACCGGAGGGGAGCGCGTGCTTGAGACCGCTTGACGGCGTCGTGGTGGTGAGCCTGGAGCAGGCCGTCGCGGTGCCGTACGCGACGCGGCTGCTGGCCGACCTCGGGGCACGCGTGATCAAGATCGAACGGCCGGGCGTCGGCGATTTCGCGCGGCACTACGACTCGTCGTGCGGCGAGGTGTCGTCGTACTTCGCGTGGACGAACGTCGGCAAGGAGTCGGTGTCGCTGGACATCAACCATCCGGACGGCCGAGAGGTGCTGGAACGGCTGGTCGTGCGCGCCGACGTGCTGCTGTGCAACCTCTCGCCGCGGGTGTGGGAACGGCTGGCGCTGGACCTGCCGTCGTCGTTGATCGTGGGTGAGCTGTCCGGCTACGGCTGGGACGGCCCGTACGCGGATCGCAAGGCGTTCGACGCGCTGGTGCAGTCCGAGGCCGGGCTGGTGTCGCTGACCGGCGAGGGGGACGTGATGGCTCGCGCGGGCATCTCGGTCGCGGACATCGCGGCCGGGGTGCAGCTGCACGCGGCCGTCCTGGCGGCGTTGCTGCAGAAGGCGCGGACGGGCTCCGGGGTGCGGCTGCGGTTGTCGCTGTTCGAGGCGATGGCCGAGTGGATGCACCAGCCCATGCTCTACGCCGCCGCGACGGGTGCCGCCGCCCCGCGTTCGGGCGCGCACCACCCGAGCATCGCGCCGTACGGCCCGGTGGCCTGCGCGGACGGTGCCGTGCACCTGGCCGTGCAGAACGACGGTCAGTGGCAGCGGTTGTGCGGGCTCATCGGACTCGAAGCCGAGGAGAGGTTCGCCACAGTGGCCTCCCGGGTGGCCCACCGGGACGAGCTGCAGAAACTGCTCGAACGGGCGTTTTCCGGCATGACCGCGGTCGAGCTCCTGGCGGCGCTGGACGCCGTCGACGTGCCTGCCGCGCTGACCCGCTCGATCACCGAACTGCCCACGCACCCGCAGCTGGACACGTGGGTTGACGTGCAGGTTCCCGGCGGATCGGTGCGGATGCTGCCGCCGCCGGTGGCGGGGTTCGAGTGGTCACCGGGTGCGGTTCCCGCCCTCGGCGCGCACAATGATCACGTGTTGCGCTGGCTGGGCTATTCGGATGAGGAATTGTCCTCCTTACGCGTGCGTTCCGTCCTCTGAGAGGGAAACGAGGAACGGTGCCCACGCGATGAGGTGAGCATGGGGGAACCGAGGTACAGCCGCCGCAGCCTCATCGCGGCGATCGGAGTGATCATCGCGACAGCCGCGGGCGGCGCGACGTACGTGTCATCGCCGTCCGATGCCACGGAGCAGCAGATCGCCACGGCGGACCGCGTGCGCGGCACGAGCGCCGCCGAACCGACCGTCCGATTCGAGCGCGTGTACTCGGCCGCCCGCCGCCGCGAGGTCAACCTCGCCTTCTACCTCCCGACCGGCGTGAACCCGCGCGGCCTGCCGATGTCGATCCTGCTGCACGGCCTGCACGGCGACGCCCGCCACGCCAACGCGGGCAACCTCGCCGGAGTGCTGACCTCGGCCGTCGCGAAGGGCTCCGTCCCGGCGTTCGGCTTCGTCGCGGTCGACGGCGGTGACAACTACTGGCACGAGAACATCCCCGGCGACGACCCGATGGCCATGCTGCTCGACGAGGTCCCGCAGTGGCTTCGTGAGCGCGGCTACGGCGAACCGTTCGCTGTGACGGGCGTGTCCATGGGCGGCTTCGGCTCGTTGCTCTACGCACGCCGCCGTGCCGAACGCGGCGACCCGATCGCGGCCGCCGCGGCCATCTCCCCCGGCCTGATCACGACGTGGCCGGAGATGGCCAAGCGCCGCGCGTTCAAGAACGAGGCCGAGTGGGCGTCGCTCGACCCGTTGCGCCACCTCAAGTCGACCGGCTCGACCGCGCTGGGTGTGTGGATCGGTGACCGCGACCGGTTCATCGAGGGCACCCGCCGGTTCATCCGCGACGTGCGGCCCGGGGTCGGCACGGTGAAGGCCGGAGGGCACGACGACGGGTTCTACCGCAAGGTGACCCCCGACGTGGTGCGGTTCCTCGCCAAGTACGCCAAGCGGGCCGTCTAGACGCGCATCGCCGCGCGGCTCCAATGCACCCAGCCGACGCGGCCGTTCTCGTCCCGCCCGCCCAGCGGAAGCACACCGCTCTTGTCGACCGCGATCAGGATGTCGTCCTTCAGGTGGACGTACTCGCATTCCTCCGTCGACAACAGTGCCGCACTGATCGGGTCGCGACCGACCTGCCGCACCTTCACCCTGCCCCGGTCCGCCGGGGTGATGTGCACATCGAGCGCGGAGCAGCGGTAGAGCCCCACGACCTTGTCCGGGTCCACCGGCGTCGGTTCCACGGGCACGTCGGGGAACTTCCGCTTGCGCACGCCCGCCAGCTCACCGAGCAGGTGGTCGAAGATCGCGCCGAAGACCGGCCCGGCCTCGTCCCCTCCGTTGACCAGCAGGGCCACCGCCACCCCGGCCGCCGGCACGACTCGCAGCATCGCCACGTAGCCGACGGTCATGCCGGTGTGGCCGATCACCTCGCCGCCCTCGTGGTTGGACAGCTCCCAGCCGAGACCCCACCACCACTCGCCGGTGCCGAAGTCCGGGTGCGTGGCCTGCCGCTCGCGCATCGCGTCGAACTCGTTGGTGCTCAGGTGCATGCGCACGAACCCGAGCAGGCCGCGGGCCGTCGTGGCGAGCACGGACCCGCCTGCGACCCACGACTCCGGCAGGTGCTCGGTCACCGGCAGCCCCTTCAGATGCCCGTCCGCCATCTCGTGCCGGGCGTGATCGGCCCTCGACGTCGCCGCCGTCACGTCCAGCGAGTCGGCCAGCTCACCCAGCACGGCTCGGAAAGGCTTGCCGCGCAACACCTCGACGATCCGGCCGAGCACCGCGTACCCGCTGTTGCAGTACGAGTAGAGCTCGCCGGGCGGACTGACCTGTCCCGCCGTGGCGAGCAGGCCGACGTACTTCGCCAACAGGTCGTCGCCCGAACCCGTCTCGAACTTCAGGTCGCCCTCGAACCCTGCCGTGTGACAGAGCAACTGGCGTGGCGTGATGACCTTCGCCGCCGCCTCGTCGGCGATCTGGAACTCCGGCAGCACGTCGCGCACCGGCCGGTCGAGGTCGAGCAGGCCCTCGTTGACGAGCCGCATGATCAGGGTGGCCGTCCACACCTTCGTGATCGACCCGATCTGGAAGAGCGTCTCACTGGTGACCGGCTCCTTCGTGACGCTGTTGCGCACACCCGCTGCCGCGTCGACGATCTGGCCGTCGTGCAGCACAGCTACCTGCGCGCCGACGACTCCGTGCTCTTCGATCAGCTCCGGCAGCCTGCGCTCGATCCACTCGGCGATCACCGCCTCACCGCCACCCGCCCCCAGTGCAACCACTTGACCCTGCCCTTCTCATCACGTCCACAAAGGACGACAACCCCGTGGCGTCCGTCCTCCTGCTCGACAGCGATCAACGCGTCGTCGCGGAATCCGGTGTACTCCTCGATCACGGCCGGCGCGTCGTCGACGTCCCTCAGCGCTGCCCGCACCCGCACCCGCCCTTGTTCACCCGCCGTGACGTGGATGTCGGCCCGCAGGGTGCGGTAGACCCCGACGACCGCGTCGACGTCGATCGGAACCGGGACGGCAGGCGGCTCGGGAGGCTCCCGCAGGGTGACGTTCGCCAGCTCTCCCAACACCTTCTCGTGCACGGCCCGCGCGACGGAGAGGGCCGCTCCTCCGTTGGTGAGCACCGCGACGGCAAGACCGCACGCCGGGATCACCCGCAGGTACGCCTGATTGCCGGGCGTGCTGCCGACGTGCCCGAGCCCGCTGAGGCCGTTGTCGTAGTCGTGCAGGACCCAGCCGAGCCCCTGCCTGCCACCGAAGCCGAAGTCCGGCGGCACGACCTGCGTTTCCCGCATCGCGTCGAACTCGGTGGTGCCCAGATGCATCCGCACGAACGCGAGCAGGTCCCGCGCGCTCATGGCGAGCACCGAGCCGGCCGGCGAGTCTCCATCGGGCGTCTTCTCGGTGACGGGCTTCATCCCGTCGTCACCGCGCAGGTGCCCGGAGGCGCACCGCCTGCCTGCGTACTCGGCATGGCGCGTGGCGGCGTTGCCCAGGCCCAGCCGGTCGAGGAGACGTTCGCGCAGAACGGTGTTGAAAGGCTTGCCGCGCAACACTTCCACAATCCGGCCGAGCACCACGTAGCCGCTGTTGCAGTACACGTACAGCTCGCCCGGCGGAGTCGTCTGCTCCGTGCCGGCCATGCGCTCCAGGTACTTCGCCAGCATGTCGTCGCCGTCGCCGGTGTCGTAGAAGAGATCGCCCTCGAACCCCGCCGTGTGGCAGAGCAGCTGACGTGGCGTGATGACGCTCGCGGCCCGCTCGTCGGCCAGCCGGAACTCGGGAACGACGTCCCTGACCGGGCGGTCGAGGTCGAGCAGGCCCTCGTTCACCAGTTCCTGGACCAGCGTCGCCGTCCAGACCTTGGTGATCGAGCCGATCTGGAAGATCGAGTCCGAGGTCACCGGCTCGTTGGTGACGTTGTCCAGCACACCCGCTGCCGCGTCCACGATCTCGCCGTTGTGCAGCACGGCGACCTGCGCGCCGACGACGCCGTGTTCCTCGATCAGCTCCGGCAATCGGCGCCTGATCCACTCACCGATCATCTTCCCTCCAGCTGTCGTGCTCAGACCCGGACCGCGGCACGGCCGTGGTGGAGCCAGCGGACGCGCTCGTGCTCGTCGCGTCCACACAGGACCAGCACAGCGTGCGAGCTGCCTTGAGGTTCGACGGAGATCAGAGCGTCGTCGCGCAACGTGGTGTAGTCGGCGCCGCGCTCGCCATCGGTCATCCCGGCGGCGGAGATCCAGTGCTTCGGCTCGTGACGAACTCGGACGCGACCGTTCGCGGCCGGCGTCACGTGGAGGTCGACGGCGGACGAGCGGTAGAAACCGGCGACCTTGTCGGCGTCGACCGGAACCGGTGTCTTCGGCGGCACGGGCAGATCGGGCACGCGGACGCCGGCGAGCTCGCCGAGGAGGTGGCTGAAGACCTCGCGCTGAAGCTTCGCCACTCCCCCGCCGTTGGTGAGCAAAGCGATCGCGACACCCGCCTCCGGGACGAGGCGCAGGGAAGCGGAGAAGCCCATCGTGTCGCCACCGTGGCCGAAGCCGCCGGAGTCGTGCACGGTCCAGCCGAGGCCCCAGCCACCGGGGGAACCTCTGTCGGGAATCCGGACCTGCTCGACCCGCATCGCGTCGTAGGCGCTCGTCTCCAGGTGCATGCGAGCGAAGCTGACGAGAGAACGCGCGTTCATCGCGAACGCAGACCCAGCTGGGGCGTCGGAGCCCGGCATCGGGCGGTCCGTCGGGCCGTCGAGGGACAGGTGACCTTCCGCAACCTCGAACCGGGAGTACTCGTCGTAGTGCGTGGCGACGTCGGTCAGGCCCAGCGGTTCGACGAGCCGCTGGCGGAGCACGACGTGGAACGGCTTGCCGCGCAACACTTCGACGATCCGGCCGAGCACCACGTAACCGGCGTTGCAGTAGGAGAAGAGCTCACCGGGTGCGTGAAGCTGGGGAGCATCGGCGAGGAGGGCGACGAACTTCTCCACGCAGTCGTCACCGACGCCGGTGTCGAACCACTGGTCGCCCTCGAAGCCGCCGGTGTGGCACAACAGCTGCCGAGGCGTGATCGCCGACGCCGCGGCCTCCTCGGCGAGGCAGAACTCCGGCAGCACCTCGCGCACCGGCCGGTCGAGGTCGAGCAAGCCGTCGTGGACCAGCTGCATCACCAGCGTGGCCGTCCAGGCCTTCGTGATCGACCCGATCTGGAAGAGCGAACCGGAGGTCACGGGCGCCCTCTTGACGGTGTTGCGCACGCCCGCCACCGCGTCGTGGATCTCGCCGTCCGCGAGCACGGCGACCTGCGCGCCGACGACGCCGTGTTCCTCGACCAGTTCGGGCAGTCTGCGGTGCAGCCATTCGGCTGTGCTGTTCACGTTCCCCCCAGAATGTGAGACCTAGCGCGGTGAGAGCGGCACCGTCTTCGACCGGACCCACTTGAGCACCGAGGGCCACTCCCCGTAGCCCGCGTCGGTGTTGATGTGGGCCGCGCCTGGCAGCACGTCCACCTCGATGCGCAACGCCTCTGCCAGCCGCTTGGCGACCGGCATCGAGCAGTACGGGTCGGCGTCGCCCACGACGAGGCGGGTGTCGGTGGCGGCGCGGCGCAGGCCGGCCGGGTCGAGCGGGGCCGGGAAGAACGACTTGATGGCCTTTTCCGGGTAGTCCGGTGCGGGCGGGGCGACCAGCAGCACGCGGTCGACGTGCCCGATGTCCTGCCTGGCGGCGTGGTGCAGCCACAGGTAGCAACCGAGCGAGTGGGCGACCACGACCCGTTCACGGTCGGCCGGTGCAGCCTCCAGGTGCGTGTCGAGCTCGCGCAGCCACGTGGCGAGGTCGGGCTCGTCCGGGTCGCTGAAGTGCGGCATGTCCACCAGGCCGCCGTGCTCCGAGACCGTGCGCGCCAGCCAGCTCTGCCAGTGGTCGGGGCCTGAACCGGACCAGCCGTGGAGGAGGAGCACGTGGGGCAGCGACATGCCTCCACCTTAGAACGCCGAAAGGGCGCCGGTGTGATCACCGGCGCCCTTTCAGAGAGATCAAGAAACTACGCGGACTTCTCCCGGCGCTCCCGGCGCGAGGGCTGCCGAGCCACGATCGTCGGGTTCACGTTCTCCTTCACCGTCTGCTCGGTGATGACGACCTTGGCGACGTCCGTGCGGCTCGGGATGTCGTACATCACCGGGAGCAGGACCTCTTCCATGATCGCGCGCAGACCGCGGGCACCGGTTCCGCGCAGGATCGCCTGGTCGGCGACCGCCTCGAGCGCGGTCTTGGTGAACTCCAGCTCGACGCCGTCCATCTCGAAGAGCTTCTGGTACTGCTTCACCAGGGCGTTCTTCGGCTCGGTGAGGATCTGCACCAGGGACGGCTTGTCGAGGTTCGTGACGGAGGCGACCATCGGCAGACGCCCGATGAACTCGGGAATCAGGCCGAACTTGATCAGGTCCTCCGGCATGGAGTCGGCGAAGAAGTCCGCCGCGTCCACCTCGGCCTTGGAGCGGACCTCGGCACCGAAGCCCAGGCCGCGCTTGCCGACCCGGTCCTGGATGATCTTCTCCAGGCCCGCGAAGGCGCCTGCCACGATGAACAGCACGTTCGTCGTGTCGATCTGGATGAACTCCTGGTGCGGGTGCTTGCGGCCGCCCTGCGGGGGCACCGATGCGGTGGTGCCTTCCAGGATCTTGAGCAGCGCCTGCTGGACGCCCTCACCGGACACGTCGCGTGTGATCGACGGGTTTTCACTCTTTCGAGCGATCTTGTCGACCTCGTCGATGTAGATGATGCCCGTCTCGGCGCGCTTGACGTCGTAGTCGGCGGCCTGGATGAGCTTCAGGAGGATGTTCTCGACGTCCTCACCGACGTAACCGGCCTCCGTCAGCGCTGTCGCGTCGGCGATGGCGAACGGCACGTTCAGCATCTTCGCGAGTGTCTGCGCGAGGTAGGTCTTGCCGCAGCCCGTGGGGCCGAGCATCAGAATGTTGGACTTCGCCAGCTCAACGCCGTCGTCACGACCCTCGCGCCCGCGGTCGCCCGCCTGGATGCGCTTGTAGTGGTTGTAGACGGCGACGGAGAGGGTGCGCTTGGCATCACTCTGGCCGATGACGTACTGGTCGAGGAACTCGTGGATCTCGGCGGGCTTCGGCAGCTCGTCGAGCTTCACGTCGCCGGCTTCCGCCAGCTCCTCCTCGATGATCTCGTTGCAGAGATCGATGCACTCATCGCAGATGTAGACGCCGGGGCCGGCGATGAGTTTCTTCACCTGCTTCTGGCTCTTTCCGCAGAAAGAGCACTTCAGCAAGTCGCCGCCGTCACCGATACGCGCCATGACCGCTGACCTATGTCCCCTCCGGCGCACACCTGCTGTAGTGCGCCTGCTGACTTGCTGTGGCAGTCCCACTGGCTGTGGGTGCTGAGCCCGTTCTCCTGACGGTACCTGGCCGACCCCGTTTCAGGGGAGGACCAGCGTCCCCCCGACGCCCCGATCAGGCCAGTTAACCGGTCACATCGGCGTGTCGGGTGGGCGCGCGGTGCCCGCCTTCTGGGGTTTCCCAGAAGGCGGGAGCTCACATCAGGACTTGGCGGAAAGCTTCCGGTAGGGCAGCACGGAGTCGACGATGCCGTACTCCCTGGCTTCCTCGGCCGTGAGGATCCGGTCGCGCTCGATGCTCTCGCGGACCTCCTCTGCCGTCCGGTTCGTGTGCCGCGCCAGGGTGGACTCCATCAGACGGCGCACGCGCTGGATCTCGTTCGACTGGATCTCCAGGTCGGACACCTGACCGTACGCACCTTCCATCGAAGGCTGGTGGATCAGGATTCGCGCGTTCGGCAGCGCGTGGCGCTTGCCGGGCGTGCCGGCGGCCAGCAGCACCGCGGCGGCCGATGCGGCCTGGCCGAGGCAGTACGTCTGGATGTCCGGGCGCACGAACTGCATGGTGTCGTAGATGGCCATCAGCGAGGTGAACGAGCCACCCGGCGAGTTGATGTACATCAGGATGTCGCGATCCGGGTCCTCGGACTCGAGCACCAGCAGCTGCGCCATGACGTCGTTGGCCGAGGCGTCGTCAACCTGCACGCCGAGGAAGATGATGCGCTCCTCGAACAGCTTGTTGTACGGGTTCGACTCCTTCATGCCGTAGCTGGTGCGCTCGACGAACGAGGGCAGCACGTACCGCGACTGAGGCATGTGGAACTGGCTCACTTCGAGATCTCCTCAGCTTCTAGTTGCCCGAACGCACCGACTGGGGGCGAGTGACGACCTTGTCGACAAAGCCGTACTCGAGCGCCTCCTGCGCGGTGAACCAGCGGTCGCGGTCCGAGTCCTGGATGACCCGCTCGACCGGCTGGCCGGTGTGCTCGGCGATGAGCTCCGCCATCTCGCGCTTGGTGCGCGTCAGCATGTCCGCCTGGATCGCGATGTCCGCGGCCGTACCGCCGACACCGGCCGACGGCTGGTGCATGAGGATGCGCGCGTGCGGGAGCGCGTGGCGCTTGCCGGGAGCCCCCGCGGAGAGCAGGAACTGACCCATGGAGGCCGCGAGGCCCATCGCGTACGTGGCCACGTCCGGCTCGATGAGCTGCATCGTGTCGTAGATGGCCATGCCCGCGGTGACGGAACCACCCGGAGAGTTGATGTAGAGGGTGATGTCCTTGTCGGGGTCCTCAGCGGCCAGCAGCAGCAGCTGAGCGGTGATGGTGTTGGCGATGCCCTCTTCGACCTGCGATCCCAGGACGATGATCCGCTCGCGGAGCAGCCGCTCGTACACCGAGTCGTTGAGGTTCATCCCGGCGGTGGCCGACCGCATCTCGGGGGTCGGGAAGGAGTGCTGCGTCACGTCTGCCTGCCTAACTCCAGGTGGAACGAATCTGGATGCGAAAACTCTCTGCGACCGACCTTAACGAAGGCGGGCGGCGTCAGATGCCCGACACCGCCCGCGTTCGCTCTAGGCAGTATTTTCGGCGCTCACCCGCTGGCGGGGAGTCGCCTGGATCACTCGCCCGCGTTGTCCTCATCGGACTTGGTCTCGCCGAAGAGCTCGTCGAGGTCCAGCTTCTGACCAGCCGTGTCGCTCACCGAGGCCTGGCGGACGACGCTCGCGAGCGCCTTGCCCCTGCGGACGTCGGCGAAGATCGCGCCGAGCTGCCCCGACTGCTGGGCGCGCTTGACGTACTCGTCCGGGCTGATGCCGAAGCGCTGGGCCTGGTAGATGATCCGCTCGGTCAGCTCGCCGTCGGACACCGTGACCTGCTCGGCGTCGGCGATCGAGTCGAGCACCAGCTGCGTCTTGACGGCCTGCTCGGCGGCCTTGCGGAGCTCGGCGTCGAACTCCTCCTCCGACTGGCCCTGCTCCTCGAGCCACGCGGCGAACTTGGCGTCGTCGTGGTCGAAGGCGTGCACGGCGTCGTGCTTGCGGGCGTCGATCTCGCCCTGGACGATGCCCTCCGGCAGCGGGACCTCGGTGGTCTCGAGCAGCGCCTCGAGGACCTTGTCGCGCGCCTGGACGCCCTGCTGCATCTTCTTGACGCGGCCGAGGCGGTTCTTCAGGTCGTCCTTGAGCTCGTCGAGCGTGTCGAACTCGCTGGCGAGCTGCGCGAACTCGTCGTCGAGCTCGGGGAGCTGACGCTCCTTGACGGTGTTCAGCACCACGGTCACCTCGGCCTCACGGCCCTGGTGCTCGCCGGCGACGAGCGTGGTGGTGAAGGTCTTGGTCTCGCCCTCGGAAGCGCCGAGCAGAGCGTCGTCGATGCCCTCGACGAGCTGGCCGGAGCCGATCTCGTAGGACAGGCCGCTGGTGCGCGCCTCCTCGACCTCTTCGCCGTCGACCGTGGCCGACAGGTCGACGATGACGAAGTCACCGTTCTCGACCGGGCGGGTCACACCGGTCAGCGTGCCGAAGCGGGCGCGGAGCTCGTCGAGCTGCGTGGCCACGTCCTCGTCGGTGACCTCCTGCTCGTCGACCGTGACCGCCAGCTCGCCGAAGGCGGGCACGGTGATCTCGGGACGAACGTCGACCTCGGCGGTGAACTCGAGCGTCTCGCCGTCCTCGATCTTGGTGACCTCGAAGTCGGGACGGCCGAGCGTGCGCACCTCACCCGCGGAGACCGCTTCCAGGTACTTGGCCGGGATGGCCTCCTGGATGACCTCGTCCAGAACCGGAGCGCGGCCGATGCGGCTCTCCAGCACCTTGGCGGGGGCCTTGCCCGGACGGAAACCGGGGATGCGGACCTGCTTCGCGAGCTTCCGGTACGCCTGGTCGAAGTTCGACTTGAGCTCGTCGAACGGCACCTCGACGTTGATCCGGACCCTCGTCGGGCTCAGGTGCTCGACGGTGCTCTTCAACGTGGACTCCTCGTAGCGAACAAGAACGTGCAGACAGCCGGTACCGCCTGATGTGGCGCCCGGATTCCCAGCGAGTCTAGGCGAGACCCGCACTGTGACCGCCGCCACCCCTGTTCCGCGCGGGATCGAGGATTGTCAGACCCCGTCGATCGCGTCTGACCAAGACGGCCTGGCCCGGCCGTCTCGGCAGGTTCAGCGAACTCCGGGGGTTCCATGCCGCGCATCAGCGCACTCCTGCTCGCCGCCGCAAGCGCGTCGTGGCCCCCCAACGCCACACCGTGCGCTTCCAGCGCTCCGTGCAGACGGTGGACGGACTGGCCCTGTGGCGCAACGAGTAGCCCGGCACCTACGAAATCGCGAACGGCATGCACCTCGTCGTCACCCAACGCCTGGGGAGGCCCTACCCGTCGTCTACGACTTCCTGATCGGCGGCGGAGCCTGCGCGGCCTGACACCGCTCTCCGTCCCGAACCAAAGGCCGCCGCCACCCACTCCGGTCGGCGGCCTTTTGGTTCGCCTGGCAAACAACTTCACCGAAAAGAGTCGGCCAACTACCGCCCGTCAAAGACCCCGTCTCAATTTCACTCTTTCGGCGGAAACGCTCTTTCCGGCACGATCAAGATGACTCCATAAGCACCAATCGGGCGCGCGCACGCGACAGGTAGCGTTACGACTCCCGCACCACCCGTAACAGGACCACGGGAACGAACGAGAAAAAGTCATCGCGCCGTTTTACCCCGAGGACCCGCCTGATGGAGACACGCCAGCTTCTCGCGTTCACGACCGTGGTGCAGACCGGCAGCTTCACCAAGGCTGCAGCCACGCTCAATTGCTCGCAGCCCACCATCACCACCCGCATCAAGGCTCTGGAGGAAGGCCTGGGAGTAGTCCTTTTCCGCCGCCTCCCCCGAGGTATCCAGATGACGTCAGCGGGCGTGGAACTGCTCCCGTTCGCGCGAAACATCATCAACCTCACCGAAAAGGCCCGAAAAGCCATAACGATGAACGGTGAGCCCCACGGCAAACTCGTCATCGGCTCCGCACAGAGTTTGACCGACTACCGTCTGCTACCGCTCATCGAATACATGTGCTGGCGCTACCCGTCGGTCCAACTCTCACTGCACTCGCGGAACACGCTCAACAACCTGAACTCAGTCCGCGACGGCGCTCTCGACTGCGCCTTCTTCATCGGCGCCATCGAACCCCGAGAGGGCCTGGAAACGACAGTTCTCTGCCCCGAACCCTTGGTGATGGTCGCGGGCCCCAGCCACATGCTGACCCAACGCGACTCCCTGACCGACGACGACCTGACCAGCAGCACACTGATCCGAGCCGAGAACGGCGCTTCGTACCACGAACTCTTCGAAAACTCCCTCGGCTACGACGACACCAGAGCCCCAGTCCTGGAACTCGACTCGGTGGACGCCGCCAAGCGAGCCGTGGCCTCAGGCCTTGGCATAGCCCTGATGCCCGAGGTGACCGTGGCCTCCGAGCTCGCCGACGGCAGGTTGGTCCGCTTGCCCTGGTCCCCGAACTTCCGCGTCTACACGCAGTTCGGCTGGCGCCAGGACAACTCGACGAACCCGGCGGTGACGGCCCTCGTGTCAGCAGCGGCCCAGGTGGTGAGCGACCAGGTCGCCTCCCTGACCTGACCCCGCACACCCACGCGACACGCGGCATGCGCCACATCGCGCGAGGGCGAAGCCGAGCTGCTTTGAGCAATGCGCCGCTGTGGGTGGGTCCCGTGACGGGGCCCACCCCACGCAAACGCAACCACCTACGCAACCGCAAGCCGCCCAACGCAACCGCGGAACGACCCACCCAACCGGCGCGCAACCCCGGAACAGCAACTCACCCCACCCCAGGCGCCACCGCGGTACTCCCCCGAACCACCAACTCCGGCAACACATCCTCGACGTCAGTGGGCGAAGCCCCCTCCAACACCGCCAGCAACGCCCGAGCAGCCCGAGCCCCGAACGCAAACGTGTCCCGAGACAACGCAGTCAACCGCCCGTGCTGACACAACACCGAGTCATCCCAAGCCACGATCGACAACTCCGAAGGCACCGCCACCCCAAGGGAGGCAGCAACCTCAGCCCCAGCCACAGCCATAACATCGTTGTCGTAAACGATCGCGCTAGGCGGCACAGCCCCCTCCAGCAACATCCGAGTTGCCGCAGCCCCAGCCTCAGCCGTGTAGTCCCCGGCCACGATCACCCCGTCCACAACAGACGACAAGAACGCCTGATCCCGCCGAACCGTGTGCAACAACGAGGGCAACCCGGCAACCCGGGCAATCCGCCGATGCCCCAACGACTTCAGATACTCGACCACCGAAGTCATGGCCGCGTGGTCATCAGCCCAAACCGAAGCCAGTGCCCCGTGGTGCCCAGCCCCACCCACCACAACAGCCGGCAGCCCGAGCGATGACATCAACGCGACCCGCGGATCCGACACCAGCAGATCCACGAGGAACACGCCGTCCACCCGGTGCTCAGCCCACCACCGCTGATAGAGCTCGATCTCCTCCGAACGCGAAGACACCACCTGCAGCAGCAGCGCGGACGACATCTCGGACTGCATCCCGGCGATCAGCTGGAAGAAGAACGCCTCGTCCCCCAACGCCCGCGGCGGCCGCACGAGCACCAGCCCCACCGCACCAGCCGAGGCAGAGGACAACGCCCGAGCGGTGGCAGACGGCCGGTACCCCAACGACGAGGCCACCTCCAGCACGCGCGCCCGCGTCGCCTCGGACACGCCGGACCGGCCGTTCAGCGCGAGCGACACAGCGCCCTTCGACACCCCGGCCGCTGCCGCGATGTCCTTGATGGTCGGCCTCTTCACGCAACGCACCCTGTCCGGAACAAGACAACAAGACGTCCGGAGGCTAGCCGGAGATAAACCGGTTTAGCTAGGGTCCGCGACCAAGGAGGTGGGTGTCAATGAAGAGGCGCACGTTCCTCGCGGGCCTGGCGGCGGTGCCCGTCGCGGGCTGCGGGCTGTCCGGCACGTCCAGCACCACGACAGCGGGAAACGGCCAGGTCACCGGCGAGATCACGTTCCAGACGTGGTCGCTCAAGCCCAAGTACACCGACTACGTCAACGGTGTCATCGACGCGTTCCAGAAGCAGCACGCGGGTACGACCGTGAAGTGGGTGGACCAGCCCGCGGACGGGTACCTGGCCAAGGTCATGGCCGACGCCAGCGCGGGCAGCCTGCCCGACGTCATCAACGTGCCGCCGGACCTCAGTTTCCCGCTCGCCAAGGCAGGGCAGCTCGTCAACCTCGACGAGTCGCTCAAGGACGCCAAGCCCGAGTACCTCGAGAACGCCTGGCAGGCGTTCGAGATCCCCGGCAAGGGCGGCTGCTACGGCTTCCCCTGGTACCTCAACACCGGGCCGATCTTCTACAACAAGGCCTTGTTCCAGCAGGCAGGCCTCGACCCGGACAAGCCTCCGACGAACTTCAAGGAGCTCGAGGAGCAGGCGCTCAAGCTCGCGCAGAAGAAGATCGCGATGCTCGGCCAGACGCCGTCCATCGCCGACTTCGGGCTGTACGGCGTGAAGCTGTTCGAGAACGACAAGTTCGCCTTCAACGAGCCCAAGGGCGTCGAGTTCGTCGAGAGCTACAAGCGGATGTACGACGCGGGCGCGCTGATTCCCGAGGCGCTCACGCAGAACTACACCGGCGCCGGCGCCAAGTTCATGGCGCAGCAGACCGCGCTCAACCCCGGCAGCGCGTACGACCTCGGCAAGTTCATGACCGACGCGCCGAGCCTCTACGCGAACATCGGCATCGCCAAGCCCATCACGAACACGGGCAGCGCCAACATGTTCCTGCACGGCGTGAGCGTTCCGAAGAGCAGCAAGAACCAGGCGACCGCACTCGCGTTCGGCCGGTTCGTCACCAACGCCGAGAACCAGGTGAAGTTCGCCAAGCTCGCGTCGATCTTCCCGTCGACCTCCAAGGGCGGCGACGACCCGTACTTCACCACGGAGGACGGCAGCGACGAGGCGCGCGTGCGCGTCGCGGCGGCCAAGCAGCTCAAGACCGCCGTGAACTACACGCCGGTGCAGTTCAGCGACCAGATGCGGGAAGCGCTGCTGCAGCAGCTCGCGGACGTGATGCTGGGCAAGAAGTCCGCCAAGCAGGCGTTGGACGACGCCGTGAACGAGTGCAACCGGCTGCTGAAGTGACTCCCGGAAAATGACACATCGCCCGTACACGCCGTGGCTGTTCCTGTTGCCAGGACTGGCCATCAGCCTCCTGTTCGTCATCTTCCCGTTCCTGAACATGATCGTGCTCTCGTTTACCGACGCGAGCGCGCTGGGCGGCGGCCGGTTCACCGGCGTGGACAACTTCGTGCGAATGGCCCAGGACCCCAAGTTCTGGGTCGCCGCGCGCAACAGCCTGCTCTACATGGTGGGCGTCGTCCCGCCGCTCGTGCTGTTGCCGCTGCTGATCGCGATGCTCGCGCAGAAGGTCGTGCCGGGCATCGGGATCTTCCGCACCGCGTTCTTCACGCCGGTGATCGCGTCCGCGGTGGTGGTCGGGCTCATCTGGACGTGGCTGCTCGACAGCCGCGGCCTGGTGAACAACGTCGTGGAAGCGCTGGGCGGCACCAGGATCGGGTTCCTGACCGACTCGACGCTGCTGCTGATCAGCTCGATGGTGGTGACGATCTGGCGCGGCCTCGGCTACTACATGGTGATCTACCTGGCCGCGCTCGCGAACGTGCCCAAGGACCTGCCCGAGGCCGCGATGGTCGACGGCGCGGGACCGATCAGGAGGTTCTGGTCGGTCACCGTGCCCTCGCTGCGGCCGACGATGGTGCTCGTCGCGGCGTTGAGCGCGGTCAACGGGTTCCGCGTGTTCTCCGAGATCTACCTGCTGTCGGGCGGCTCCGGCGGGCCGGGCGGGGCGAGCACCACGATGGTGCTGCTGATCCAGTCGGTCGGTCGCGGCCTCACCGGTGAGGTCGGGTACGCCTCGGCGCTGAGCTTCGTCCTCTTCGTCATCCTGCTGGGCCTGCTGCTGGTCACCCTCAAGCTGAACCGCAGGGAGGACCAGCTGTGAAGCTCATCCTCCGGTACAGCGCACTGCTGGCGATCCTCGCGATCAGCATCGGGCCGTTCCTCTGGCAGTTCGCGACCAGCATCAAGGGACCGAACGAGGACGTCTTCGTCCCCGACTTCATCCCGGACGACCCGACGTTCAGCAACTACGCCGCGGTCGCCGACGTGGTCCCGGTCTGGACGTTCGCCCTCAACTCACTGGCCGTGGCGAGCGTCAACGTCGTCACGAACTGTCTCGGCGCCGCGATGGCCGGGTATGCGCTGGCACGCTTGAGGTTCAAAGGACGCAAGCTCGCGGCCGTGATCTTCGCCAGCAGCATCCTGGTGCCGTTCGAGGCCATCCTGATCTCGCTGTTCCTGGTGATGCGCGGGTTCGGGCTCACCAACACCCTCACCGGTGTCGTGCTGCCCGGCGCGATCGCAGCGCTCAACGTCCTGTTGCTGCGCAACGCCTTCCTCGCCCTCCCGGCAGAAGTCGAGGAAGCCGCGATCATCGACGGCGCCAACGCGTGGCAGCGCTTCACCCGCCTCGCACTGCCGTCGGTGAAGGGCACGCTGGTCGTGGTGGCGCTGTTCTCGTTCATGTTCAGCTGGGACGACTTCCTCTGGCCGCTCGTCGTGCTGAGCGACCAGGAGAAGTACACGCTCACCATCGGCCTGGCCTACCTCCAGGGCACGTTCGTGCAGAACCAGCGGCTGGTGGCGGCGGGCACGATCATCGCCGTCCTCCCGCTGATCCTGCTGTTCCTGTTGCTGCAAAAGCACTTCTTCCGCGGCGTCGGAGAAGGCGCGATCAAGGGCTGAACAAAAGGGGTTCCACACTGTGCGTTTCGGCGTGAACTACACCCCGTCGACCGGCTGGTTCCACCACTGGCTCGACTTCTCCATCGACGACGTCAAAGCCGACTTCGACTCCATCGCCGGTCTAGGTCTCGACCACGTGCGGGTCTTCCCGCTGTGGCCGGTGTTCCAGCCCAACCGCGCCGTCATCCGCCCCAAGGCCGTCGACCAGCTCGCCCAGATGCTCGACGCCGCTCACGAGACCGGCCTGGACGTGCAGGTCGACGTGCTCCAAGGCCACCTGTCGAGCTTCGACTTCTACCCGTCGTGGGTGCAGACCTGGCACCGCCGCAACATCTTCAGCGACCACGACGTGATCAGCGGGCAGCGGTTCTACATCCGCACGCTGGCCGAGGCCCTGCGTGACAAGCCGAACTTCCTCGGCTTCACCCTGGGCAACGAGGTCAACCTGCTCACCGAGTCGAACCCGTGCACACCCCATCAGGCGGCGGAGTGGCTCGACGCACTGCTCGAAGAGTGCGAGACCGCCGCACCGGGCCTTCCGCACGTGCACTCCGAGTACGACGCCGTCTGGTACGAGAGCGAGCACGCGTTCCTGCCGGAGCACGCGGCCAACAAGGGCGCGATGACAACCGTGCACTCGTGGGTCTTCAACGGCACCGCACAGCGCTACGGCCCGCTGTCCCCCGAGAGCGTCCATCACGCCGAGTACCTCGTCGAGCTCGCCAAGGCGCACGCGAAGGATCCGCAGCGCCAGGTGTGGCTGCAGGAGGTCGGCGCCGCGCAGCCCGAGATCAGCGCCGAGCAGGCCCCCGAGTTCGCCGAGCAAACGCTTGCGAACGTGTTGACCTGCACGAACCTGTGGGGCGTCACGTGGTGGTGCTCGCACGACGTCGACCGTGCCCTGGTGGACTTCCCCGAACGCGAGTACGAGTTGGGGTTGTTGACGACAGAACGCAAGGTCAAGCCGCTCGGGGAGGCGATCGCCCGGATCGTGCGCGACACACCACCGGCACCGGTCGCACGCACGCCGATCAGGCTGCACGGCGACCGGCCCTCGTGGGGACCTGGTGGCGCTTTCTTCGAAGAGTGGATGACTCTCGCGCGCGACGGCGTGCGGGCCTCGATCGAGCTGGGGTGAACACGTGCACGACGAACGCGCGCTGCTGGAAGAACGATTCAACCGCACTCTGAAGGAACGCATCCGCCCTGCGGTCTACGGCGAGACCGCGCCGCTGGAGCTGGCCGTGTGGCACGTGCCGGACGAGCCCGTCCCTGTCGCCGAAGCGCTGCGGGCCACCTACGAACCGGCGAGCGTCGGCGACACCTGGGGCGCGCCGTGGAGCACCAGCTGGTTCCGGCTGACCGGACGGGTTCCGCAGGCGTGGCAGGGCAAGCAGGTCGAGGTCGTGCTGGACCTGGGCTTCACCCACCCCGGCCCCGGTTTCCAGTCCGAGGGCCTCGCGTACAACGCCCAGGGCGAGCCGATCAAGGGCATCGAGCCGCGCAACACCCACCTGCCCGTCGACGGGTCCGAGGTCCACTTCTACCTGGAGGCCGCCGGCAACCCCACGATCCTCGACTTCCACCCGTTCCTGCCGACCCGGCTGGGCGACAAGGAAACCGCCGGCGCCGAACCGCTGTACCGGATCCTCAAGGCTGAGCTCGCGGTGTTCCAGCCGCAGGTGTGGCACCTCATGCTCGACATCGAGGTGCTGCAGAGCCTGATGAAGGAGCTGCCGGACCACGACCCGCGCCGGCACAAGATCCTGCACGCGCTGGACCGGGCGATGGACGCGCTGGATCCGGGCGAGGTCGCCGCCACCGCCGACCTGGCCCGCGCCGAGCTCGAACCCGCGCTCTCGCTGCCCGCGACGGCCTCCGCGCACAAGGTGTCCGCCATCGGGCACGCGCACATCGACAGCGCCTGGCTGTGGCCGTTGAGGGAAACCGTCCGCAAGTGCGCCAGGACGTTCTCGAACGTCACCAGGCTGATGGACGAGTACCCGGACTTCTACTTCGCGTGCTCCCAGGCACAGCAGTACGCCTGGATGAAGGACCACCACCCGCACGTGTGGGACCGGATCCGCGAGAAGGTCCGCAGTGGACAGTTCGTGCCGGTCGGCGGCATGTGGGTCGAGTCGGACACGAACATGCCCGGCGGCGAGGCGATGGCCCGCCAGCTCGTGCACGGCAAGCGCTTCTTCCTCGACAACTTCGGCGTCGAGACCGAGGAGGTGTGGCTGCCCGACTCGTTCGGCTACAGCGCGGCGCTCCCCCAGCTGATCAAGCTCTCCGGCTCGCGCTGGTTCCTCACCCAGAAGCTGTCGTGGAACCAGATCAACAAGTTCCCGCACCACACGTTCTGGTGGGAGGGCATCGACGGCACGCGGATCTTCACGCACTTCCCGCCGGTCGACACCTACAACTCGGCGCTCTCCGGTGAGGAGCTCGCCCGCGCCTCGCGCCAGTTCGCCGAGCACGCCAAGGCCTCCCGATCGCTCGTGCCGTTCGGCTACGGCGACGGCGGCGGTGGTCCCACCCGCGAGATGATGGAGACCGCGCACCGCGTCGCGAACCTCGAAGGCTCCCCGACGGTCAAGGTCGAGCCGCCGCGCGACTTCTTCCAGGCCGCGCAGGACGAGTACCCGGACGCACCGGTGTGGGCGGGTGAGCTGTACCTGGAGAAGCACCGCGCCACGTACACCACCCAGGCCAGGACCAAGCAGGGCAACCGCCGCAGCGAGCACCTGCTGCGCGAGGCCGAGCACTGGGCCACCGCCGCAGCACTCCACGGCCACGACTACCCGTACGACGAGCTCGACCGGTTGTGGAAGACCGTGCTGCTGCACCAGTTCCACGACATCCTGCCGGGCAGCTCCATCGCCTGGGTGCATCGCGAGGCCGAGGCCACCTACGCCCGCGTGGCCTCCGAGCTGACGGCGCTGACGGCCCGCGCCATCGACGCGATCAAGGGTGACGGCGAGGACGAGCTGACGTTCGACGTGCTCGGCAACAACGCGCCGATGCCTTACGTGGCACCGCAGAACGGCGTGCTGGACAACGGCCGGCTTCGCGTCACGATCGATGCCGACGGCATCGTGCTGTCCGTTCTGGACCTGGAGTCCGATCGGGAAGTGCTGCCCCCGCACGGGTTCGCCGGCATGCCACAGCTGCACCGCGACAACCCGAACCAGTGGGACGCCTGGGACATCGACCCGTTCTACCGCAACTGGAAGGCCGACCTGATCCCGTCCGAGCGGGTCGACGCGGCAGACGGCGTCGTGGTGCGCGCCAAGTTCGGCAACTCACGACTCACCCAGACCATCCGCCTGCGCGAGGGCGCCAAGCAGGTCGACTTCGAGACCGAGGTCGACTGGCAGGAACGCGAGAAGCTGCTCAAGATCGCGTTCCCGCTCGACCTGCGGGCCGAGGTCTCCACCGCGGAAACCCAGTTCGGCCACCTGCACCGCCCGGTGCACACCAACACCTCGTGGGAGGCCGCGAAGTTCGAGATCTGCGCCCACCGCTTCCTGCACGTCGGCGAACCCGGCTACGGCGTCGCGGTGGTCAACGACTCGACCTACGGCCACGAGGTCACCCGCACGACCCGTGAGGACGGCGGAACCACCACGACCGTGCGCCTGTCCCTGCTGCGCGCGCCGAGGTTCCCCGACCCCGAGACCGACCAGGGCGAGCATCGCTTCCGCTACGCGCTCGTGGTCGGCGCGGGCATCCCGGAAGCCATCGACGCCGGCTACCGCATCAACCTGCCGCCGCAGACCGTCCGCGGTTCCCAGGCGCCAGAACCGTTGGTGTGCACGGACAACCCGGCGGTGCGGATCGAGGCCGTGAAGCTGGCCGACGATCGGTCGGGCGACGTCGTCGTCCGGCTCTACGAGGCGCATGGCGGTCGTGCCCGCGCGTCCATCAGCACTTCCTTCTCCTACCGCGGGATCCAGGAGACCGACCTGCTCGAACGGCCTCTCGGCGACGCGTCGGCAGACGTGGTGCTGCGTCCGTTCCAGGTGATCACCTTGCGATTCACGAGGTAACGCTGGAAAAAGCTGTTGCTGGTGGTGGTGCTCGCCGCAACACCAACGCCACGGTCTGCTGGTCGCCGACGAAACCGAAGTACCCGGACTTCGGTGGGTGGGGCCCTCGCGGTGACGGCGGTGCACCGACAGCTGGGCTGAACGGAGCAATTCCGTGCGACAGTGCAACGAACACCTCACCCTGTGCGATTAAGGCGCGGGACACCTCCACCGTTCGAGGTGGAGGTCTGGGGACTTGGGGGAGCTTTCGCATGCGTTCGTTCAGATCTCGCGCGCTGGCGGTCACGGCCGCAGCGCTGTTGGGGGTGCTCGTACCTGGCGTGGCCCAGGCGGCACCGCCGGACAACGACGACTTCGCCACGTCGACCGTCATCAGCTCGCTGCCGTTCGTGACCGAGCAGAACCTGGCCGAGGCGACCAAGGCCGTCGACGACCCGGTGGGCTGCGGGGGCGACGGTTACGCCAACTCGGTGTGGTTCAGCTACACCGCGCCGGAGAGCGGGCTGCTGCGGCTGCTGACCGACGGCAGCGACCGGGATCTGATGGTCACCACCTACACCGGTGAGCGCAACGACCTCAAGCAGGTCTGGGATCCGTTCTACGACGGCTGCACCGTCGAGCGGACCAAGCCGGTCACGTTTCCCGCGACGGCCGGGACGACGTACCACTTCATGGTCAGCGGCAAGAGCTCGCCCGTCGGCACGCTGAAGCTCGCGGTCGACCGGATCGCTCCACTGGCCAACGACCGGTTCGCCGACGCGCAGCCGGTGTCGCTGCCGTTCTCCGCGCCGAACCCGGACTACACCCGAGCCTCCTACGAGCCGGACGAGCCGGGCGCGTGCGGGGCCCAGGGCCTCCCCTCGATCTGGTACTCCTACACGGCTGCGCAGACGCAGTCGCTGGTCGCGATGATCGACTCGTGGGGCAGCGCCCCCGAGCTCGGTGTCTACGAGGGAACCTCGCTCGCCGGGCTGACCGCGCTCGGCTGCGTCTCACGCACCGACTACAGCGGCGAGGCATTCCGCCTGGAGGTCGGCAAGACCTACTACTTCCAGTGGGTCGGCGGCGGGTACTACTCATCCTCCAGCACGCTGAAGCTGTCAGAGGCCGCGCCCCTGCGCACCCAGCTCCACACCTCCACCGACGACCAACCGGTCTACCTGGCGGTCGGGTTCTCCGCGACGCACTACAACAGCTACAACGCGCCGGTGACGACCGAATGGGACTTCGGTGACGGCACGACCGCGCCGCCGAGCACGAACACCAGCCAGGAGCACAAGTACGCCAAGGACGGCGTGTACGAGGTGAAGGTCCGCTCCACCTCTGCCGACGGCCGCACCACCACGGCCACGACCACGACGACGGTGAAGACGCACGACGTCGGCATCACCAAGTTCACCGTGCCCTCCGCCGCGCGTGCCGGTGAGCAGAAGACGATCAGTGTGCAGGTGGCGAACACCAACAACCCGGAGAAGCCGACGGTCCGGCTCTACAAGTCCGACGGCTCCTCGTGGACGCAGGTCGCGAGCCAGACGATCGAGGTGCCCGCGCACCCGACCCGCAAGGTGACCTTCTCGTTCAAGTACACCTTCACCGCGGAGGACGCGGCGATCGGCAGGGTCACGTTCCGCGCCGTGGCCGAACTGCCGTGGCCGGTCGAGGACGCCCGCCCGATGGACAACGAGGTGATCGCGATCGCGACCACCGTGCGTCCCGCCGCCGCCGCCGCCGTTTCGAACTGACCCCGGGGGACAAGATGAGACCGTGCACGACAAGACAGGGCACTCGGCTGCGAGTGGCCGCCGTCGCGTTCACCGCGGCGGTGGTCGCCCTCCTCGCACCCGGCACTGCACTCGCAGCCTCACCCGGTGACGACTTCGACAACCCCGTCGAGGTCACCGCGCTGCCCACCAACACGACGATCGACACCACCGGTGCGACCAGGGCGAGCGACGACCCGGCGCCCTGCAACTACGACGGCGAGGCGTCGACGTGGCTGCGCTACACCGCGCCCGCCGACGGGCTCGTGCGGCTGAGCACGACGAGCAACCGGTACGGCCCGTTCTTCGGCGTCTTCACCGGCGCCCGCGGCGCGCTCACCGAGGTGCCGGGTGCCTGCACCGGCGTCAGCAACATCCACGACGAGACGTTCCACGTCAAAGCCGGCACGACGTACCACATCGCGCTGATCGAGTACTACTCCTGGTACCAGGGACCGGTCACGATCAACATGCGTTCGGTGCAGGCCGCGCCGAACGACGACCACGCCGCGGCGACGACCGTCACGGTGCCCACCCGCGTCGAGGGCGACCTCTCCCGCGCCTCCGCCGAACCGGGCGAAGCGCCGCCGAGCTGCGACCAGGCGGCGACCCAGTCGCTGTGGTACCGCTACACCGCGACCCGCACGGGCTTCGTGAGTGCGGGCGCCCCGTACAAGGCGGTCAGCGTGCACCGCACGGATCTGGCCGAACTGGACTGCATTCCGTCCGGCAGCAACGCCGACGCCGTGTTCGCCGCGACCGCGGGCGAGACCTACCTGGTCCGGGTGGCGAGCTCCGAGCAGAACGCCGGCGCGTACCGGCTGGACCTGCAGGCCGCGTCCCCGATCAAGCCAACGCTCTACCAGAGCTGGGACCGGCCGACCGTGTTCGACGACATCCCGTTCTCGGTCTACCTCGGTGACCCGCACAACCGTGAACTGGTGAGCGGCACCATCGACTTCGGTGACGGCCAAGCGATCCCGATCAACTCCACGAGCGCGGTATGGCACCGATACGCGCGCGACGGCGAGTACACGGTGACCATCACCGGCTCGACCGCCGACGGCCGCACCGGCACCGGCAGCACGACCGTGAAGATCGACACGCACGACGTGTCGGTCGCCGGGCTGTCGGTCTCCGCCTCGGCGCGGGCCGGGCAGACCAAGCCGGTGAAGGTGTTCGTGGCGAACACCCGCCAGAGCGACGACGTGGTGGTGCGGCTCTACCGGGTCAAGGAGAACAGCGGCGGGTACGACGAGCTGGTCGGTGAAGCGGTACAGCGGGTCGCGGCCTCACCGACCGGACGCGTCGAGTTCCCGTTCGTCTACACCTACACGGCCGCCGACGCCGCCGTGGGCAAGGTGGAGTTCCGCGCCGTGGCGCAGTTCTCGAACTGGAACGTGCGCGACGCGAAGCCGGAGGACAACGAGCTGCGTGCCAGCACTACCACCGTCCGTCCTGCGGCGGTCGCGAACATGAACTAGTGGCGTGACAAGTGACGCGCGGGAGCCCCTTACGCAACGGCATGAGGGGCTCCCGCGTATCAGCCTCAGGGCCGAGTAAGGGGTTTCGCGGCCGGGCCTTACGTGATCTTCCGATGTGAGGGGCCACCCCTCAGCAGCAATCTCACTCTCGTCGGAAAACGAACTGAGGAGTGAGTCAGATGGAGTGGACGCCCGAGGCGATCAAGGCGGAGATCGACTACCGGCAGGCTGCCCTGCGGGACGACGCCCGCCGGGTCCGGGAGTACTACCGCAACGGCGGAAAGCCCCGCTCGTGGTGGCACCGCATGACGCACAGGCACGAGCCTGAGGTCCCCAACGGACAACAGGCTGCCTGATGCCGGGGGTAGTCGTGGGGTGGTTCCTCTCGTCCGGGAACCACCCCACGACTTTTTGCTTGGTCGAACCAGGTCGGGCTAGGCCTTGGGGAGCCAGGCCTTGACCTTGTCGCCGTTGGCCTCGACCCACTTCTTGGCCGCGTCCTCGGGCTTCATCTTGTCCTCGGCGATGTACTTCGCGACCGTGTTCTGGTCCTCGTTGGTCCACTTGAAGTTCTTGACCAGCTGGAACGCCGGGCCGTTCGCGTCGGCGAACTTCTTCGACACGATCTTGTCGAGGTCGTAGTCCGGGTAGTCGCAGGCGACCTTCTCGGCGTCGGCGTCACAGCCCGGCTTGTACTCGGGCAGCTTCACCTTCTCGAGCTTGATCTCGTTGAGCAGCCACTGCGGCGAGTAGAAGTAGCCGATGACCCACTTCTTGTCCTTCTCCGCCTGGCGGAAGGCCTGGATCAGCGCGGTCTCGCTGCCGCCGTAGACGACCTTGTAGTTGAGGTTCAGGTTCTTCACCAGAGCCTCGTCGTTGGTCACGAACGACGGGTCGCCGTCGAGCAGCTGGCCCTTGTCACCGGACTCGGACGTCTTGAACTTGTCCGCGTACTTGTTGAGGTTGTTCCAGTCCAGGATGTCGGGGTGCTCCTTGGCGAGCCACGGCGGCACGTACCAGCCGATCTGCCCCTTCACACCCGTCGAGCCCGCGCTGACGGCGGTCTTCTGCTCGTCGATGTACTTCTTGCGCAGGTCGTCGTGGCCCCAGTTCTCGACCACGGCGTCGACCTCACCGGTGCCGAAGCCCTGCCACGCGACCTCTTCCTTGAGCTCCTTCTTCGTGACCTTGCACTTGAGCTCCTTCTCGGCCACGTACGCGAGCACCGCCGCGTTTGCCTCGTAACCCACCCACGGGTTGATCGCGAGGTTGAACGTGCCGCAGTCGCCGGCCGCACCCGAAGAAGAGTCGCCGACCTTGGCGCCACTGCAGCCGGCCAGCGCGAGTGCTCCTACGAGCACCGCTCCCAGCACGTTGTGCCTTGCCACTTCCAGACCTCCTAGTTGGTCCACCGCTTGGCGGCCGCCTGGGTGAGGCGGTCGAGCATCACGCCCAGCACGACGATCGCGACACCGGCCGCGAGCCCCTTGCCGTACAACTGGCCCTGAGAGAACCCGGCGACGACGTCGTAGCCGAGCGCGCCGGCGCCGACGAGACCGCCGACGACGACCATCGAGAGCACGTAGATCAGTCCCTGGTTGGCGGCGAGCGTCAACGCCCGGCGCGCCATCGGCAGCTGCACCTTCACGATCGTCTGCCACGAGCTCGAGCCCAGCGCCGTGGCCGCCTCGACGGTCGCGGGCGACACCGCGCGGACGCCGTCCGCGATGATCTTGATGGCGACCGGGGCCGCGAACACCACGGCCGCGATGATCGCGGTGAACCGCGAAGCCGAGAACAACGCGAGGAACGGCACCAGGTACACGAACGCGGGCATCACCTGGCCCGCGTCGAGGACCGGCCGGATGACCCGGTCCGCGCGCCTGCTGCGGCCCATCCACACGCCGACCACGACGCCGAGGACCATCACCAGGATCGTGGCGACCAGCGTGGACGCCAGCGTGATCATCGAGTCCTGCCACAGCCCGGTCGCGACCAGCAGACCGAGGCACACAGCGGACACCACGGCCGGCCTGAGGCCACCGATCAGGAACGAGAACGCGACGATCACCAGCGCCACCACGAACCACGGCGACTCGGCGAGCAGCGCCTGCAGCGGGTTGATCAGGGCGAGCGTGACGAAATCCTTGAAGCCACCCGTGATCACCGGCAGCGAGTCCTGCACCCACTCCGTCACGGCCGTCGCGCCCTGCCGGATCGAGCTGCCGATCTCCACGTCCGACTGGAACTCCGCCGCCCACAGGTAGGTGTAGGAGAGGTAGACCGCGACGCCGGTGACGCCGAGACCGCCGAACATCGCCCAGCGCGGCAGCTTCCGGCGTTCGGTGGCGGCGGTCGTCACGCGGTCCAGCACGATCGCCAGCACCACGATCGCGAGGCCCGCGTTGAACGCCGTGCCGACGTCGAGCGTCTGCAACGCCTTCACGACGGTCTTGCCCAGGCCCGGCGCGTCGATCAGCGCGGCGATGGTGACCATCGACAGCGCGGCCATGATCGTCTGGTTGATGCCGAGCACGATCGTCTTGCGCGCGGACGGCAACAGCACCTTGACCAGTGTCTGCTGCCAGGTCGCGCCGAGGGACTCGCTCGCCTCGACGGTGTTGTGCGGCACCGAGCGGATGGCGTGCGCGGTGATCCGGATGGCGGGCGGCGCCGCGTAGATCAGCGTGGCGATCGTCGCCGAGGCCGGACCGATCAAGAAGAACAGCGTCAACGGTGCCAAGTAGACGAACGTCGGCATCGTCTGCATGAAGTCGAGCACCGGCGTAATGACCCGGTGGGCCCGATCGGACAGTCCCGCCCAGACGCCCAGCGGAATGCCGAACAGCAACGAGATCACGACCGCGGCGAGCGTCAGCGAGAGCGTGTCCATGCTCTCCTGCCACAACCCCTGCAGACCGAGGAACACGAAGCCCGCGACGGCGAGCAGCGCGACCCGCCACCCGGCCACCACCAGGCTGACGAAACCCGCGATCGCGACCACGCCGAGCCAGCCGATCACCGGCACGGGCCGCCCGAACGACGGCTGCGCGATCAACGCCTGCACGAACGTCACGAACTCGTCGATGACGAACCGGATCTCGTTGAAGAAGTACAGGAACAGCGGGTTGGAGTTCCTGGACGCACCCACCGCGTCGTTGACGCTGTTGATCCAGCGGTGCAGCGGGGTCAGCGCGGAGGCGTCCAGCGACAGCGTCCCGACGTTGCGGAACACGAGCCACAGCACCAGCCAGGCCAGCACGATCCCACCGGCGATCAGGGCCTTGGACCGGTAGATCGGGCGCGAACCCTGCTGTGGCCCCGGTTGCGACACCTGTGGTGGCGCTTGCTGGGGCTCGGCAACGGCGACCATCACGCCTCCCCGGCGACGACCCCGAGGATCTCCTCGTCCGCCACAACGCCGAGCAGTTCGCCGTCCCGCACGACCTTCACCGGCTTGTCCGCGCTGAGCACGCTGCGCACGGCTTCCCGCACAACGGTTTCCGGCGGGAGCTCCGGCCCGTCCAGCTCGTCCTCCGGACGCGGCGGACGCATGATCCACTTCAGGGTCAGCACGTGCGAGCGCGGCACGTCCTTGACGAAGTCGCGCACGTAGTCGTCCGCGGGCGCGCCGACGAGCTCGTCACCGGTGCCGACCTGCACGACCTGACCGTCACGCATGATCAGGATCCGGTCGCCGAGCTTGAGCGCCTCGCTCAGGTCGTGGGTGATGAAGACCATCGTCTTGCCGACCTCGCGGTGCAACCTGATGACCTCGGACTGCATGTCGCGCCGGATCAGCGGGTCGAGTGCGGAGAAAGGTTCGTCGAAGAACAGAACATCGGGATCACCGGCGAGCGCGCGCGCAAGACCGACGCGCTGCTGCATGCCGCCGGAGAGCTGGTCCGGATAGGACTTCTCGTAGCCGGTGAGGCCCACGAGGTCGATCACTTCCTGTGACCGCTCTCCCCGTTTCGCCCGTGGTACCCCACGGATTTCCAGCCCGTAACCGACGTTGTCGGCGACAGTGCGGTGCGGGAGCAGACCGAAGTGCTGGAACACCATGGAGAACTTGTTCCTGCGCAGGTCACGCAGACGCTTGGCGTCCGCTTCGAGGATGTCCTCACCCTCGAACATGATCGTGCCCGCCGTGGGTTCGACGAGTCTCGTGAGACAACGGACCAGTGTGGACTTGCCCGAGCCGGACAGTCCCATGACCACGAACATCTCACCCGGAGCGACATCGAAGTCCACTCCGCGCACAGCGGCGACGGCACCTGTGCGATCCATCAGCTCCTGGCGCGACAACGACTTCAGCTCGTCGGATGCCACCACTTGAGATGCATTGGAGCCAAATACTTTCCACAGGTTCCCGACCGAAATCACGGGATCCACGTTCAAACCACTCCGACCTGTTGCGGACTGCGCACACCGTTTCTCGATGCGCGACAGCATTGACCCTCACACGGGTACGGTCAAGGGCTGATACATGTTCAGTCCTTTGTGGACAACCAATCATCCCATGACTTGACTGTCATCGTTCGGACGGGAAAAGCTGAACTGAGCGGTCTCCTGCACCGCCATCCCCTCGACGAGGAGCTGTTCGTGCAAGCCCCCAGAATCGCTCTGGCAATGACGTTCGTGTTGACAATTGCCGGTTGTGGCAGTGGATCGACGTCATCATCACCGCGCTCCAGTTCGGCGGCACCGACCGAGCCCTGCGACTCGATCACCATCGCAGTCAACCCTTGGGTCGGCTACGAGGCAAATGCCGCAGTGATCGGCTATTTGGCCGAGAAGCGACTCGGCTGCAAGGTCACGAAGAAGGAAGTCGACGAGCAGACCGCCTGGCAGGGCCTCGACTCCGGCGAGATCGACGTGATCCTCGAGAACTGGGGTCACGAAGACCTGAAGCAGAAGTACATCGAGGAGAAGCGCACCGCAGTCAGGGTCGGCCCGACCGGCAACAAGGGCGTGATCGGCTGGTACGTGCCGCCGTGGATGAAGAAGACCTACCCGGACATCACGAACTGGCAGAACCTCAACAAGTACGCGGAACTGTTCAAGACCGCGCAGTCCGAGGGCAAGGGCCAGGTGCTCGACGGCGACCCCTCGTACGTGACCAACGACGAGGCTCTGGTGAAGAACCTGAACCTCAACTACAAGGTCGTCTACGCGGGCAACGAGCAGGCGCTGATCAAGGCGTTCCGCCAGGCGGAGGAGAAGAAGACGCCGCTGATCGGCTACTTCTTCGAACCGCAGTGGCTGCACCTCGACATCGAGCTCGTCAAGGTCGACCTGCCCGAGTACAAGGCGGGCTGTGACGCCGACGCGGCCAAGGTCGCCTGCGACTACCCGCGTTACGAGCTCGACAAGATCGCTTCCAAGAAGTTCATGGACAAGGGCGGCCCGGCGGCCAGGCTGATCCAGAACTTCCAGTGGAGCAACGACGAACAGGACGCGGTCGCGTCGTTCATCGCGAAGTACAAGATGTCGCCGGACGAGGCGGCACGGCGGTGGATCGAGGCGAACCCCGACCGCGTCGACGACTGGCTCACGAAGGCCAAGCCCTAGTGCCGTTGCAGTCAGCCTTTGCCCCGTGTTCGGCGGCCCGCTGAGCGTCGAAGACGCGGCGAAGGTCGGCTGTCGCGGCACTAGCTGGGCTTCCGGCTCCACCACTTCTCGTCAGGGCCGGAGATGTCCTCGACGCTGAGCCTGCGGACGGACCCGGCTCGCTTGAGCCGGGCCTCCAGCTGGTCCTTCCGCTGGGCGAGCCTGCGGTAGATCTCCACCGCGGAGGTCTCGGGCTCACCCCGCAGTCTCTCCACAGTGCGCCAGTTGCCGAGGAACTCGAGCGTCAGATCGGCGACGGCCTGCCCGGCGTGCGCGGTCAGCTCGTCCGCCGGCGTCGCGAACCGGCCCGCGTGGAACGCCAGGTTCCTCGTGACGTAGAGCCATTCCAGGACCGCGGCGACGGTGTCCTCCTGCTCGGCCAGCCAGCCCGCGAGGGCCGTCGAGTCCGCCAGCCTCATCCGCCACAGCTCGACGAGGTCCTGCACCAGACCGCCCTCGTTCGCCGCGAGCGCGGTGACGGCCTCCTGGGCGGCCTTGAGCTGTTCGTTCGGCCGGTTGTGCCTGATCAGCACTTCCAGCCAGGCGTCGACGGACTTGAGGTGGTGCTTCACGCCGGTCGTCGGGACGTGCGCGTCGAGCGGCCGGCGCAGCTGCTTGTCGTGGTTCGTGGTCACGACGTGCAGGCTGATCAGGTGCTGCCGCAACATCTGCAGCGCACACGCCTTGGCCAGCCACGCGATCTTGCTCGGGTCCAGCCCGGTCGCCTCCAGCGCACTCCACGCGAGCCCGGCACCGGCCATCGGAGCCGTGTTCGCGGACACCTGCCTGGCCAGGTTCGCCACCCGCATCGCACTGCGCAGCTCAGCGGGCCAGTACGCGGTGATCGGGTAGGCGTTGCCGACCGTGCGCTGATGCTCTGTGCCGCGCGAAACCCGGCCGGTCGGCCCGCTGACCTGCCACAACGGCGCGATGTCCAGCACGGTGAGCCGCTCCCCCGCCGCGTACTGGTCGAGCACCTCCCCGAGGATCCGCCTGCCCAGCAACGCCGCCGTGTGCACGTCCGCCGCGCTGACCGGCAGCCGCACCAGCACCGACGACCCGTCCACGGCGTCCTTCAGGAAGTCGTCCTTCGGCAACCTGTTGCGGTGCAACGGCTCTTGCCTCGCTTGGGGCAACAGCACGTCCAAATGCCGCAGTACTCGTGCGCCGCGGACCACCAACGCCACCACATGCCTGCGCGGTGGCGGCCAGAACACGTCCCCGAGGCCGGAGTCCGGCTTCTTGAGCCACCGCAGCAGGTCGGCGCGGAGCTGCCTGCCGTCACGGCCGTGCACCGCGACCACCACCGCCACCTCGGCGATCATCCTGGCGCGCAACGGAAGCTCGACGCCGTTCCACAGTGGAGTGATCCATTCCTTGACAGCGGCTTCCAACGCCCGCGGATCGAGCTTCTTCGCGGCGGTGGCCGTGACCTGAGGGTCGAGTTTCTGCCCGTCGGCCGCGATCGCCGCGTCGACGTCGAGGAGTGTCTGACGTGCCTCGGCGAGTTCTTTCGCGCCACCGTGGTCGTACGCGGGCGCGGCGGCGTCCATGCACGCGAGCGAGGTGGTGATGATGCGGCGCAACAGGTTCCACCGCGGCTGGTCCTCGGTGGCGTGGCTGTCGAGCGCGGTCTGCGCACGGGTGACGGCGAGGAACGCGCTGTTGAGGCCCGCGACGTGTTCGCCGATGTGCGCGTCGGGGTCGAGTGCGCGCAGCACGCCCTGCAACAGTGCCCGCTGGCCGCGGTCGAGCCCGGCGTCGTCGAACGCCTGCCGCAGCCTGGCGTCGAGGTACTGGTAGCGCACGCAAAGACCCTAGTGCCGTGACCACCCGCCTTCGCCCGTGTTCCGACGTGGAACTCCGTTGGCCGGCGGTCCCGGGTCCACACTGGGATGCATGGACAACAGGAAAGCGGTCTTCGCGGGTGTGGACGGGCAGTCGCTGGCCGGCCGCCTCGAACTGCCGGACGGACCGGTCGTGGCGACCGCGGTGTTCGCCCATTGCTTCACCTGCGGCAAGGACTCGGTGGCCGCCTCCCGGATCTCCCGCGAGCTCGCGGCCCGCGGCGTGGCGGTACTGCGCTTCGACTTCACCGGCCTCGGCCAGTCCGACGGCGACTTCGGCAACACCACGTTCACGTCCAACGTCGACGACCTGGTGTGCGCCGCCGACCACCTGCGCGAGACCGCCGGTGCCCCGAGCGTCCTCATCGGACATTCACTTGGCGGCGCGGCCGTGCTGGCCGCCGCTCACCGCGTGCCCGAGGTGCGCGCCGTCGTCACGATCGGCGCGCCCGCCGACACCACCCACGTCGAGCACCTGATCGGCTCGTCCACCGCCGAGATCGAAACCCGCGGCGTCGCCGAGGTGGTGCTGGCCGGGCGCCCGTTCCGGATCAGCAACGACTTCCTCGCCGACATCAAGCAGCAGAACCAGGCCGCGTGCATCGCCGGACTGAACCGCGCACTGCTCGTCATGCACTCGCCGCAGGACGACCTCGTGGGCATCGACAACGCCAGGCTCATCTTCGACTCGGCCCGGCACTCCAAGTCGTTCGTGTCGCTCGACGGCGCCGACCACCTGCTGACCAACCGCGCGGACGCGACGTACGTGGCGGAGGTGCTCGCGGCGTGGGCGAGCCGGTACCTGGCTGGCTAGTGGGAAGCCCCGGAAAACGCGAGAGGCCGACGAGATCTGTGTTTCCACAGACTTCGCCGGCCTCAGCCGAGAGCGGGCGACGGGAATCGAACCCGCGTAGCTAGTTTGGAAGACTAGGGCTCTACCATTGAGCTACGCCCGCGTTGCCGCCCTGGAGTGGGGCTGCGGTTAATACCTTAGCGGAGGGCGGTAAGCTGGGTGCAACCGGGGCGTGGCGCAGTTTGGTAGCGCACCCGCTTTGGGAGCGGGGGGTCGCAGGTTCAAATCCTGTCGCCCCGATCGGTTGCCGAGACCCGCAGTGAGCCTTTCGCTGCGGGTCTTCGCACATGCACCCTCGGACCTCAACCCCTTCAGCCCCCGCTGAGGAACAGTCGCTCGGGTGAGTTCCACACCCAATTGGCTGGCTTCGACCAGCAGGTCTTCGGCGCTGTGGTGAGCAGGCTCACAGGTGGTCCTGTGTGGAGGCCACTCCTACCTGGGTCCGGCGGTGGGTGGGGCGTTCGATCTCGTCCACCACGGCCAGCGCGAAATCGGCGTAGGTCAGCTTGTCGGCCGGATCGGCGGCGCCCAGCCGGTACGTTCCCGTGCTCGTGCCGCCGAACATGCCGGCCGGGCTCATCACCAGCCAGTCCGCCTCGGAGCGGGCCAGCACGTCCACGCCCGCCGCGTGGCCCAGGCAGAACGGGCGGTGTTCGGCGGGGAAGTCCGGCGCATCCACCACCCGCACTCCTGGCGCGGTTTCCAGGAGCGGGTAGATGCCGATCACGATGATGCGGCGGACACCGGAGGCCACCAGTGAGCGGGCCGCCTGGGCGTAGAACTCCGCCGGATCGCGTGACAGGTCCACCACCGAGCTCACCGCCACGTCGTAGCCGGCGGCGACCTCCGGCGCCGCCAGGACACCGGGGTCCCTGCCGATCTTGGCCACCTCGTGGCCGCGCGCCTCGGCGACTGCCGCGATCTCCCGTCCGGCCTGGCCGGACGCTCCGAAAACAACGATCTTCGTCATGGGCGCGAAGGTAGGGTGCGAGGGTCCGGTTTCCGCAACGATATTGGGGGTGAGCAGGTGAAATGCGCGCATGACGAGCTGCCGTACCGCATCGGTGACAAGTGGACCGCGCACGTGTTGCGCGGGCTGCAGGACGGTCGTCGGCGCTTCACCGAGCTGCGCGCCGGTATGCCGGTGGTGACGCCCAAAGTGCTCACCGAGACGTTGCGGGCGATGGAGCGGGACGGCACAGTCACGCGCACCGAGTACGACGAGAACCCGCCGCGGGTGGAGTACGAGCTGACCGAGCAGGGACACAAGCTGCTGGGCTTGCTCGACCTCTGCTGCGAGTGGGCTCGCGAGAACCTGGTGGAGACCTGATGCGGCTTGAGCAGATCGTCGTCGACAGCAACGATCCGGCTCGCCTCGTGCGGTTCTGGGCCGAGTTGCTCGGCGGCGAGCCGGTCGAGCGCGAGCACGGCTGGGCGCACGTCGAACCGCCCGACGGCCCGCGGATGTCGTTCCAGCCGGTGCCAGAGCGCAAGGACGTGAAGAACCGGCTGCACCTCGACTTCGAGGTCGAGGACATCGAGGCCGCGGTCGTGAAGGCGGTCAGCCTGGGCGCCAGCCGCGAGGGCCTCGTGCACACCGACGAGAAGGGCAGCTTTCAGGTGATGCGCGACCCCGAGGGCAACGAGTTCTGTTTCGTCCGCTGAAGAACCTGTTACTGGACCGCCCGCCAGAGCGCCTCACCGAAGCGGATCGCGACGACCACGAGCAGCACGCCGATCGCGAAGCTGATGAGGCACCGGACGATCACCAGCAGTTTGGCGCCCTTCACCACGTCATGATTCATCCGTGAACGGCAAGAACAACAGCGTCCATCCGAACCAATAGCATGCTGGTGTGACCGACTGCCTGTTCTGCCGCATCGTCGCGGGCGAGATCCCGGCGACCGTGGTGACGGAGACCGACACGACGCTCGCGTTCCGCGACATCGACCCCAAGGCGCCCACGCACGTCCTGGTGATCCCCAAGGAGCACCATCAGGCGATCGGCGACGTCGACCCGCTGCTCGCGGGCCAGATCCTCGCGACCGCGCACCAGGTCGCGAAGCAGGAAGGTGTCGACGAGTCCGGCTACCGGCTCGTGTTCAACACCGGCAGGGACGGCGGCCAGACCGTCTTCCACGTGCACTGCCACGTGCTCGGCGGGCGCGGGCTCACCTGGCCACCGGGCTAGCTCTCTCCCGGGCTAGTTCTGCCCTGGAAGAGCCATCTCCCGCACGAACTGCGCGTCGACCGGGTTGCCGTGACCCGGCACGACGATCCGCGGGTTGAGCTCCAGCATCAGGTTCAGGACGTGCCGCCAGTTCGACGGCGTGGCGTCCGAACCGGCCTGAGCCGGCGCTCCTTCCTCGACGAGGTCGCCGGCGAACACGACGTCCACGTCCGGCACGTGCACGATCACGTCGTGCGAGCTGTGCGCGGGACCGAAGTGGTGCAGGTCCACCCTGCGGCCGCCGACGTCCAGCGTGACGGTGTCGCGGAACGTGTGCGTGGGCGCGATCAGCGTGCCCTCGAACGGGTCCGAGTAGTAGACGGCGCGGCTTTCGAGCAGGCTCTCGTCGATGACGCAGTCCTCGTGCGCCCACACCTCGCACGGCAGGAATGCCTCAGTGGCCAGCACGTGGTCGAAGTGGTTGTGCGTCAACACGATCCGCGACGGACGCACCTCGTCGGCCAGCGCCGGGCCCATGCCGGAGTCCACCAGGAGCGAATCACCTGATCCGGTGATGAATCCCAGGGTGAGGTCGAGCTCGGTGTGCCGCCGGATGAACACGCCGTCCGCGATCTCGATCACCGCAGCGCTCCGTCCACAAGCACTCCATCGACCAGCGTCGGCACCGCCGCGCTCACCCCGATCTGCACCGCCAGTTCCACGTCGGCGGCGTGGCCGTTCTCGACCAGCTCCCGCCCCGAGCCGCAGTCGCGCACCGCGGCCGCGACGTCGGTGCTCCGGAACGCGGTGGCAGCGAGCGCCGCCTCCGGCGAGGCCGTCCCCGGGAGAGCCGCGAGGACCGCACCCGCACCCAGGTAGTCCTCGACGCACGGGCGCAGCGGCCCGAACTCACGCGGCCCGGAGTTGAGGATGTCGAGCCCCCACCGTTCGCCGCCGGGGATCAGGCCGATCGTCTCCCCCAGCTCCGCCGCCCGCTTGGCCACTGCCTCGGCGTTGCGCAGGCAGGCCGCCAGCACGTGCGCCCCGGTCTCCGCGGCGAGGAAGCACAGGTTCGACCCGTTCGGCGACGGCAGCTCGACGAGCCCGGTCGCCTCGGCGAGTGATGCTGGTCGCAGCGTCTTACCCGATGTGGGCTTCCAGCGCGACGGCCGCACCTGGCCACCGTTGCCGACCACCAGGTCGACCGAGGTCGTGAACGACAGCACGTCCACGACAATCAGCACGTCACAGCCTTGCAGCACGTTGACGCCCTCAGGCCCCCATTCCAGCCTCAGCTGGTACCCCTCCTGGCTGAACACACCCACCAGCGTGCCAGACTCCGTGACGTGCGCGTTTATCTGGCAGCAGACCACGCGGGCTTCGAGCTGAAGTCCCACCTGTCCACGGCTCTCAAGGACCAGGGCTACGAGGTCGTCGACGTCGGTGCCCACGAGTACGACGCCCAGGACGACTACGTGTCGTTCTGCACCGATGCCGCCGAGCGCGTCGTCGCCGACCCCGGCAGCCTCGGCGTCGTGATCGGCGGCTCCGGCAACGGCGAGCAGATCGCCGCGAACAAGGTGAAGGGCGCCCGCGCCGCGCTCGCGTGGAACATCGACACCGCGCAACTCGCCCGTGAGCACAACGACGCCAACCTGGTCGGCATCGGCGCCCGTCAGCACAGCACCGAGGAGGCGACCGCGATCGTCTCGGCGTTCCTCAAGACGCCATTCTCCGGCGAGCCCCGGCACCAGCGCCGCATCGACAAGGTCAGCGCCTACGAAGACAGCGCCCACGAAGGCAGCGCTGTTCAGAACAAGCGTGCCTGAGGGTCACACGCTGCACCGCCTGGCGCGGCTGCACCAGCGCCGGTTCGCGGGCAAGCCCGTGGCCGTGACCAGTCCACAGGGACGCTTCGCGGCGTCCCTCGTGGACGGGCGCAAGCTCGTCCGTGCCGAAGCGCACGGCAAGCACCTGTTCCACGTCTACGGCCCGGACGCGATCGTGCACGTCCACCTCGGCCTGTACGGGACGTTCACCGAGTCACCGCTGCCGGTCCTGCTGCCCGTCGGCCAGGTCCGGATGCGGATGGTCGGCGAGACGCACTGGACCGACCTGCGTGGCCCGACCGCGTGCGAGGTGCTCAACAAAGACGAGGTCAGGGCGATCCGCGATCGGCTCGGCCCCGACCCGTTGCGCAAGGACGCCGACCCCGATCGCGCCTACGAACGGATCATCCGGTCGAAGCAGCCGCTCGCCGTGCTGCTGATGGACCAGAAGATCCTCGCGGGCGTCGGCAACGTCTACCGCGCGGAAGTGCTGTTCCGGCACAACGTGAACCCGTTGCTGACCGGCGACAAGGTCAGCCGCGAACTGTGGGACACCCTGTGGAACGACCTCGTCGTGCTGATGAAGGACGGCGTGAAGGTCGGCCAGATCAACACCGTGCGTCCCGAACACCTGCCCAAGGCGATGGGTCGTGCTCCGCGCGTGGATCGGCACGGCGGTGAGGTGTACGTCTACCGCCGTGCCGGTCAGCCGTGCCTGGTCTGCGGAACCGAGGTCCTGACCACGGAACTGGCGGCGCGCAACCTCTTCTGGTGCCCTGCCTGCCAGCCCTAGAAAATTCTTGGTCGGTCGGGTTTTGGGTGCGGCCAGAAAGTGCTCAATCGATGAGCACTTTCAGAAGTCGAACCCGCCCATGTCACCGAAGTCGAAGCCACCGGCGTCGCCCGAATCAGCGGCACCACCCATGTCGCCCATGTCCCCCATGCCCATGTCGCCCATGCCGTAGTCACCGATGCCGTGCATGCCCGAGAACATGGCGTCCATCAGCAGGAACGTGCCCACACCCCACGCACCGGCCACGAGCGCGGGCTTCCACCACGGCTCGGAGTACCAGCCACGCGGCACCGGACGGCCGGCGACCATGCCACCGGGGTAGTAGTAGGGCGTGCCGGAACCGGAGTGCGGCGACGCGGCGTACTGGTGGCCCTCGAGGGTGACCTGGCGGTCCTCGCTGACGGCACCCGCCTGCTTCTGGCCGGCGATCTCGGGCAGCGCGGGACCGGGATCCATGCCCATGGCTTCACGCGCGGCGCGTACGTAGTGCAGACCCTCCATCGCGGTCTGCGTGACCAGCCGCGCCTGCGGGATCGTGCGGGCCTGCTCCATCTGCGACCCGGCCGCGGTGAAGCGCTCGGACGCGTCGGCCAGTGCCTGCGTGGACGCGGCGTTCGAGCCCGTGAGGCTCATCACCTGACCGCCCAGCCGCTCGACCCACCGGCGGGCCTCCGCCTTGGCGTCGTCGAGCTCACGCGCCTTGCGCGCGTTGCTCTGGCTGACCAGGTAGAACGCCCCTGCGACAAGCAGTACCAGCACTACAACCCACACGATGGTGCCCACGGCTTACCTCCCACACCAGGTAAACCGTCAACGCGTGAACGCCAGCCGTAGTTCCGTCAGAAGACCTCAGGGCAATGAGGCTCATCGGTGCCGAGGAACGCCATCGTCAACGCGTCCACATGACCAGGCGTGTGCTCAACCACGCGGTGTGCGCGCCTCAGCACGGAAAGCCGTACGCCGCCGAGGTACACGCTGCCGAGCGCGGCGACGTCGAGCGACACGTCCGCGGCGTCCTCGGTGCGCGTCACCACCGCTTCACCACGCTTGACGGTGAACCGCCACCGGCCGGAGTTCCACGGGCAGAGGGAGTCCTCAACCTCGAGCACACTGTCCACATCGGACTGGTAGCGCCGCAGCGGTAGCGCCCGGTCCACGTCGACGATCCGCAGCCACAGCGCGTCGCTCAGCTCACGCCGCACCTTCCGCGGGTTGTCGACCATGTGCAGGATCGGGTCGTCCGTGGCCGTGTAGAAGGAGATTCCGCTCGCCAGATCGAGGTCGAGCAGGAACCGGTAGAGGTCCACGTACGCCTGCTCGGTCTCGCACACCAGCTCACGCACGTGCAACTCGTTCTGCGGCCCGCTGTTGTTCGACTCGTGCTTCACGCGGAAGACCACGTATCCCTGCGGGTGCAGGCAGTAGCGGTAGGCGGAGAGGCCGTCGCGGTTGGACTCGGCGTCGCCGAGGTGGACGTCCCAGGTCTTCTCCACCCGGCTCAGCCAGCCGGTCCGCGTGCGGCGCACCCGGTCGTGCACCTCGCGCATGAACGGCATCGCTTCCTCGCGCGTCACCTGACGGATCCGCGCGTCGCTCACGGACACGCCGGGGTGGAACGGCATCCGCGTCGGCATCGTCATCATCGACAGGCTCGACGCGTGCTCGCCGTAGCCGAACCGCCGGTAGATCGACCCCTCCGACGCCCAGAGGATCGCGATCGGGT
Organism: Lentzea roselyniae; assembly: GCF_039537795.1. Taxonomy (NCBI): domain Bacteria; kingdom Bacillati; phylum Actinomycetota; class Actinomycetes; order Pseudonocardiales; family Pseudonocardiaceae; genus Lentzea; species Lentzea roselyniae. Next base: position 125,696 of record NZ_BAABBE010000014.1, on the reverse strand, counting down.
CGCCCGTCTCGTGCATGCCGTGCAGCTGCGTCTTCATCAGCAGCGACGCGACGCCGCGGCGGCGATGGCCCGGTTTCACACCCACGACGGTCACCGCGCCGGCGGGTGCGAGAACCCCACCGGGAACGGTGAGCTCACGGCTGAGCACACCACCGGTGCCCACCATCTCGTCACCGTCGAACACGGCGTGCGTCCGGTCCAGCTCCAGCACCTTCGTCCAGCGGTGCCCGCCGTCGGCCGGGGGTTCGTCGAGAAACGACCAGGCGAACACCCTCTGGAACTCGGGGAGGTCCGCGCTTCCGATGGTCCTGATGCTCAGCGCCGAGTCAGCCATAGCGGCAGTGATACGCCGCTACCGCCGCGCTCGCAGCTCAATTACCGCTGAATCGACTTGATCTCGCAGAACTCGTCCAGGCCGAACCTGCCGAACTCACGGCCGTTGCCCGACTGCCGATAGCCACCGAACGGCGCGCTGGTGTTGAACGCGGCACCGTTGATGTCGACCTGCCCGGTGCGCAGCCGCTTGGCGACCTTGAGCGCACGGTCGGTGTCCGCGGAGAACACGGCACCCGCCAGGCCGTAGATGGTGGAGTTCGCGATGCGCACCGCGTCGTCCTCGTCCGCGTACGGCATGACCGACAGAACCGGCCCGAAGATCTCCTCCTGCGCGATCGTCATCTCCGGCGTCACGCCACCGAACACCGTCGGCGCCACGTAGAAGCCTTGCGGCAACGGCGCTTCCGGCCCACCGGCGGCCAGCTGGGCGCCTTCCTCGACGCCCTTGCGGATGTAGCCCACCACCCGGTCGCGCTGCGCCTTCGACACCGCGGGCCCGATGCGCGTCGCCGGATCGGCCGGGTCGGCCGGGGCGTACTTCCGCGCAGCGGCAGCGGCCAGCTCGACGGCCTCGTCGTGCCGGTCCGCGGGCACCAGCAACCGCGTCCAGGCGCTGCACGCCTGGCCGTTGTTCATGAACGAGTTGGCGACCGCGATCTTCACCGCGCGCCCGAAGTCCGCGTCGTCGAGCACGATGCACGCCGACTTGCCGCCCAGCTCCAGCGCGACCCGCTTGACCGTCTCGGACGCCACCGCCGACACCCGCCGCCCAGCGCGCGTGGACCCGGTGAACGACACCATGTCCACGTCCGGGTGCGCCGCCAGCACCTCACCGACGACGGGCCCGGTGCCGTGCACCAGCCCGAACACGCCCTCCGGCACGACCGCCGTGATGATCTCGGCGAGCAGGTCCGCGGTCTTCGGCGCGAGCTCACTCGGCTTGAGCACCACGGTGTTGCCCGCGGCGAGGGCCGGCACGACCTTCGCGACCATCTGCTGCAGCGGGAAGTTCCACGGCGTGATGGCCGCCACGACCCCGATCGGCTCGCGGAAGATCAGCGAGTTGCCGATCTCCTCCGGTTCGAAGTAGCCGCGCTCCAGCACGTCCGCGACACCCTTCGCGATGGCGACAGGGTTCGCGACCTGGACCTTCTGGCTGAACGTGATGGGCGTGCCCATCTCGCGCGTCATGGTCTGCGCGAGCTCGGCGCCACGCTCCTCGAGGCCGTCGATGATCGCCCGGACCGCCTTCGCCCGCTCCTCCACGGAGGTCTCCGACCACGCCGGGAACGCGGCCTTCGCGGCGGCCACGGCCGTGTCGACGTCGGCCGGCGTGCCCTCGGCGAGCGTGCCGACGACTTCCTCGGTGGCGGGGTTGACGACCTCGATCACGAGAGCCCTCCAGGCGGATGTGACACCAATGCGCTGACAACGGTTCAGCCTGTCACATCGCCCGCGCAGGAGCCATCGCACCTCCGATCCGCCGCTCGCGCAGCGCCCGGAGATGCACCGCCGCCCACGTCCGGTACGGCCGCCACGTCCCGGACACCTCCACTCCGGCTTGCGACCCGGCAGGTCCAGGTCGAGCCCACGCAACACCGCCGGCGCCGGGAACAACGCCATCCCCGGCCAGCGACGCCTTCAGCGCAGCCGCCTGCGAGACCCGGACCCGCTGCGACAGCACCGACCCCGCCGTCGCCTCGTACGACGAGTAGAACCCGCACGGCCGTAAACCGGACAACGACGCCTGCGCGGTGGCGATCACCGGATCCCGCGCACCGACGCCGGGCCACGCCCGCCCGTCGACGTCCAGCGCCAGGAGCCGGCACACCTGAGCCGCCGCCAGGTCGAGATCGCCCTCGCCGGCCAGCTCCAGCACGGCAGTGGCGCCGCGCTGGGTCACGGAGACCGAAGCACGGCGCCACTCACCCTCGACCAGGAACGCCGACTGCAGCGCCTCGCCCTTGCGCGCAGGCGGCGCGGACGGGGTGAAGCCCTCCCAGGAGGCCCGGGACGTAGCCAGTGACCAGGGCCCCTGAACTACGACCTCGACGCAGTGGTGCGCCATGTCCGAGGACGTTGGCGAGCACCACCGACAAAAAACTCAGCTGAAGTCGAGGTCGCCCGTGCGCGTCCGCTTCAGCTCGAAGAAGTACGGGAAGCCGGCGAGCATCCGGGCGCCGTCGAAGATCGTGCCCGCCTCCTCGCCCCGCGGGATCTTGGTCAGCACCGGGCCGAAGAACGCGACGCCGTCGATGTGGATCGTGGGCGTGCCGACGTCCATGCCGACCGGGTCCATGCCGCGGTGGTGACTCGCCTTCAGCTCCTCGTCGAACTCGGTCGAGGTCGCGGCCTCTGCGAGCTCCGCCGGGAGCCCGGCGTCGGCCAGTGACAGCTTGATGACCTCGTCGAAGTCCTTGTTGCCCTCGTTGTGGATCCGGGTGCCCATCGCGGTGTACAGCGCCGGCAGCGCCTCGTTGCCGAACTTCTGCTCAGCCGCGATGGCGACGCGGACGGGACCCCAGCCCTTGGTCATGAGCTCCTTGTACTGCTCCGGCAGGTCCCGCCCCTCGTTCAGCACGGAAAGACTCATCACGTGGAAGCTCAGGTCGATGTCGCGGACCTTCTCCACCTCGAGGATCCACCGGGAGGTGATCCAGGCGAACGGACAAAGAGGGTCGAAGTAGAAGTCGACCTTCGCCTTGTCGGCCATGCGTGCCCCTTCAGTGACGGTGAGTGGGGTTATCGCCCCATCAGCCCAACGAGATCACCCTGTCATCTCTTCCCGTACGCCGGTTCCGTGATTGGATGCGGGAGTCATAACCATTCCCGACGACGTCAGCGCGTAACCACACGCGCGGCAGACGAGGTGACCAGTGGCCGCGCCCAACCTCACCCGCGACCAGGCTCAGGAACGTGCTGAGCTGCTGGAAGTGGAGTCCTACCGGATCGAGCTGGACCTGACCGACGGCGGCGGAAAGCCGGGTTCGGACACGTTCCGCTCCACCACCACCGTGGTGTTCCGCAGCCGGACTCCGGGTGCTTCCTCGTGGATCGACATCGTGGCGGCGACCGTGCACCGCGCTGTGCTGAACGGCAGCGAGCTCGACGTCTCCGAGTACCGCGAGGAGGACGGCGTCAAGCTGCCGGACCTCGCGGAGACCAACGAGCTCACCATCGAGGCCGACTGCCGGTACATGAACACCGGAGAGGGCCTGCACCGGTTCGTCGACCCGGTCGACGGCGGCGTGTACCTGTACTCGCAGTTCGAGACCGCGGACGCCAAGCGCATGTTCGCGTGCTTCGACCAGCCGGACCTGAAGTCCGTCTACTCCATGAAGGTGACGGCGCCCGCGGACTGGAAGGTGATCTCGAACAGCGAGATCATCGCCACCGAGGACGGCGAGGGCGGCGCGGACGTGCACACGTTCGCCACCACCAAGCCGATGTCGACCTACATCGTGGCGCTGGTCGCCGGTCCGTACGCGGAGTGGCGCGACGAGTTCGTCGAGGGCGACTTCAGGATCCCGCTCGGCATCTACTGCCGTGCCTCGCTCGCTCCGCACATGGACCACGAGCGGCTCTTCACCGAGACCAAGCAGGGCTTCGGGTTCTTCCACAAGGCCTTCGGGGTGCAGTACCCGTTCGGCAAGTACGACCAGTGCTTCGTGCCGGAGTTCAACGCGGGCGCGATGGAGAACGCGGGCTGCGTCACGTTCCTGGAGGACTACGTCTTCCGCAGCCGGGTCACCCGCTACCTCTACGAGCGGCGCGCGGAGACCGTGCTGCACGAGATGGCGCACATGTGGTTCGGCGACCTCGTGACCATGCGCTGGTGGGACGACCTGTGGCTGAACGAGTCGTTCGCCACCTGGGCGTCCGTGCTCGCGCAGGCGGAGGCCACCGAGTACCGCCAGGCGTGGACGACGTTCGCGAAGATCGAGAAGTCGTGGGCGTACCGGCAAGACCAGCTGCCCTCGACGCACCCGGTCGCCGCGGACATCTCCGACGTGCAGGCGGTCGAGGTCAACTTCGACGGCATCACCTACGCCAAGGGCGCTTCCGTGCTGAAGCAGCTCGTCGCGTACGTCGGGCTGGAGAACTTCCTGGCGGGCCTGCGGGTCTACTTCGCCAAGCACGCCTGGGGCAACGCGACGCTCGCGGACCTGCTGGGCGCGCTGGAGGAGGCGTCCGGCCGCGACCTGTCGTGGTGGAGCGCGCAGTGGCTGGAGACGACCGGCCTGAACCTGTTGCGCCCCAAGTTCACCGTTGACGCCCAGGGCCGGTTCACCGAGTTCGCCGTGCTGCAGGGCGGCGCGCGTCCGGGTGCCGGGGAACTGCGCACGCACCGCATCGCGATCGGTGTCTACGACGACGACGGCTCCGGCAAGCTGGTCCGCACGCACCGCCACGAGCTGGACGTGACGGGCGACCGCACCGAGGTGCCCGAGCTCGTCGGCGTCCACCGCGGCAAGATCGTGCTGGTCAACGACGACGACCTCACGTACTGCACCATGCGCCTCGACCCGGACTCGCTGGCCGCGCTGATCGACCACATCTCCGACATCGCCGAGCCGCTGCCGCGCACGCTGTGCTGGTCGGCCGCGTGGGAGATGACCCGCGAGGCCGAGCTGAAGGCCCGCGACTTCGTGAACCTGGTGCTCGGCGGTCTGCACGCCGAGTCCGAGGTCGGTGTGGTGCAACGGCTTCTGCTGCAGGCCCAGACGTCGCTGTCGTCCTACGCGGACGACTCGTGGCGCGGCGAGGGCTGGCGCCGGTTCGTGGCCAAGACGCTGGAGCTGGCCCAGGCCGCCGAGCCGGGTTCCGACCACCAGCTGGCGTTCGTGAACGCACTGGCGTCGTCCGTGCTCGACGAGTCCACTTTGGACGTGCTGCGCGGCTGGTACGACGGAAGCGCCGTCCTCGAGGGCCTGGACGTCGACACCGACCTGCGCTGGCGCCTGCTGCAGGCCCTGGTGGCGCACGGCAAGGCGGACCTGCCGGAGATCAACGCCGAGGAGGAGCGCGACCCGACCGCCACCGGCCACCGCCGCGCGCAGCAGGCACGTGCGCTGCGCCCGACGATCGAGGCCAAGGACGAGGCCTGGGACCGCGCGGTGAACGACGACGACCTGCCCAACGCGGTCAGCGAGGCGATCATCGCCGGCATCTCCCACCCCGGCCAGAAGGAGCTGCTCGCGCCGTACGTCGAGCGTTACTTCGCCGACGTGAAGGGCGTGTGGGACCGCCGCACCTCCGAGCGCGCGCAGTCGATGGTGGTCGGCATGTTCCCGGCCTGGTCGATCGCGAAGTCCACTGTGGAGGCCGCGGACGCGTGGCTCGCGGGCGACCACCCGCCTGCCCTGCGCCGCCTGGTCTCCGAGGGTCGTGCGGGCATCGTGCGTGCCCTGGCGGCGCAGGAGTTCGACCGCTCCTGAAATTCGCTGTGCGACGAAGGCCCCGTGACGCTTTGATGGCGGCACGGGGTCTTCCCGTTTCTTGGGGGTGTTTTGTTCCGCTACGAGGTCGTGCACTGGTACGAGGACGACCACGACGAGATCGTGGAAGTGCTGGCCCGCGCCGTCGACACCGACGGGTTGTTCGCCAGGCCGCGACCGGGCGACCGGGAACGCGTGGTGCTGCGCGGCTGCCCGCCGAGCTTCGCCGGCCTCACGGGCAACTGCATGCTCGAAATCGGCACCGACGACGAATGGCAGTGGTGGAGCCTGGAGGACCTGGTGGTCCACGGCACCGTGCCGGACGGCGATCTGATCGACGTGGTGGCCAGCGCGGAGGTGCGCCTGGTCGACGACGGCCCTGGGCTCGGACCGTGCTGCAACCTCCTCTCCACAGCCGGTGCCCGCGTGGGCGGGTGCCGTGGGGTGGACGGGTTTCCGCGGCAGTGGGAAGGACTCGGCTGGCCACCGGTGGCGTTGATCGGCGTCGACCAGCCGGAACGCATCCGGCCGCTGGACCGCCGCAAGCACAGCTGGGCGGGCGGCGAGCGACTGCACGCCCTGGACAGGCGCGGCCACGTCATGGCGAAGGTGCCGATCGAACTGGACGTGGTTTCGGTGACGCCCTCCGCGCTGGGTGACGGGCTCTTCGACGTCGTGCTCGATCAGTCGGACTCGGAGGAACGGCCGGATCCGTCCGCACGGGCGGTGTGGGACCTGTGGCGCGAAGGCGTTCCGGCGGAACCCAACCTGTGGGCGCCTTTCGACACGGCCGGCCGCCGGGCGTGGAGCAGGCTCACCCTCCAGAGGCTCGAGAAGTCCGCCGCAGACCAGGTCGGCGGCGTCTACCACCTCGACGGTCGCCACGTCACCGACGAACCGGGCCTGCACCTCGCGATGAGCGAGGCGCTGCTCGGCCCCGGCCACTACTTCGGCTGGGGCTACGACGCGTTCGCCGACTGCCTCTGCGGTGGCTTCGGTGTGCGACCGCCGTTCACGCTGGTCTGGAACGACGCGCAGGTGGCCCACGGCGCGATCCGCGACCACTTCCTGCTGGTCCTCGAGCTGATGCGACGCTCCGGCATCACGGTCGAGTTGAAGTCTCCCTCCACTTTGGACGGCGTGACCGAACTGGACCGGCGTCTGGCGTTCGGCGCACTCGTGACCAGCTGGGTCGCCGGTTACACCAAAGCCGCCGACCTGTCCGCGGAGCCGTTCGCCGACTCGTGGATCGTGCGCGGTGATCAACAGGACAGGCAGGTCGAGCGCGTTGTCACCGACGAGGCCGACACCGACTGGCATGTCGGGAAGATGTGGAAGGGCGACTGGATCACCGTGCCGACGACCGCACCGGACGAGATGACCGCGCGCCTCATGGACGCGGACCTGGAGATGCGTCCGCGTGAGACGTTCATGCGACGGTCTCTCACCGACCACCCGGCGCCGGAACCACCCGCCGGCTACACGATCGAGGTGAGTCGCGAGGACGTCGTCATCGACGTCCGGCTGCTCTTCGAGGGCACCGAAGCCGCGAGTGGACGAATGGCCGTGGTGGACTCGGATGCCGTACCGCACCGCGTTTTCACGACACCAGCGCACCGGCGTCAGGGGCTCGGTAGCGTCGTGATGGGTGTGCTCGCACGGGAAGCGGCGGCGGCTGGAGCGGTGGACGGACTGCTGTTCGCGACCGCGGACGGGCTGCCGCTGTACCGGAAACTCGGCTGGGAAATCGTTTCCGACGTCGTGATCGCGTCGAACACCAAGGGGAAGCATGATCGGTGAACTGGTGGAGCGCTGGCACCACGGCTGGATCACGGCCGACGGCCTGACGTCCGAGTACCGCGACGGCTACCTGGTCGTCCACGTGAACCGGCCGCGCAGGAAGTACGAGTGGATTGCCACGGACGACGCGGAAACCGCGGCCATGGCCGCGATCGTCGCCGCGACAGCGGAGCCGAACTGGTTGAGCGTGCCGACGAACGCGCCGCAGAAGACGACCGCGGCGATCGAAGCCGCCGGGCTGGTCGTGGCCCGGCCGGACGAGACGTTCATGCGGTGCTCGCTCGCCGGACACCCGCGGTTCGACCCGCCGGCGGGCTATGCCGTGGAGGTGAGGAGGAATCCGGTCATCGGGGTGCGGGTGCTGACCCCGGACGGCGAGGAAGCGGCGAGCGGGCTGATGGCCGTCGTCGGGGAAGACGCTGTCGCGCACCGCATCGAGACCGCGGAGGCACACCGGCGGCGAGGGCTCGGCAGCGTCGTCATGGGCACGCTGGTGCGGGAAGCGCTGAAGGACGGGGCGGCGAACGGGTTGCTGTTCTCCTCGACCGACGGCGTGCACCTCTACCGCAGGCTCGGCTGGGAGAAGATCTCCGGCCTCGTGGTGGCGCGCAACGAGGTCAGCCCGTAGAAAGGCCCCCGGCGCGATCGCCGGGGGCCTTCTCGGTGCAGATCAGGAACGCGGTGCGTTGCCCGCCTGGTCGGTCAGCATGCGCAGGCCAGACACGAGGCCGCCCGCGAGGTCGCCCTCCTTGAAGGACGCCACCATGCTCATCACCGCGAGCTTGGCGCCGCGGTCGGCGATGCGGCGGTGCGACTCCTCGCCCGTCACGATCTCGACGACGCGCTCGCCCGGCGACACGGCCACGAGGACGTGGTGCGACGGACGGTCGGTGGAGGCGTGCAGCTCTTCGGCGCGCTCACGCGAGGACGAGCCGAGCTCGCCCAGGTAAACGCTGAAGTCCAGGCCCGTGGTGCGGCTGGAGAGCGTCAGCGCCTCGTCCAGCTGCGCGAGCTGGGCCGGCGTGAACGGCAGCTCCGGCGCGTGCGGCTCGTACATCTTCGCGACGGAGACACGGCCGCTGTTCGTCACGACCGCGCCGAGGGGCAGCGTCGACGGGTCGACGGCCTCGATCGCCTTACCAGTTGCCACGGGCGCCTCCCTTGGCGGTCGAGCCCGACGTGGCGGGCTCGGCGGTGCTGTGGTGGTGCACGCTCAGCCCCGCGGGGTTCGCGCTCCACCACACCGGGGCGTAGCCCCACTCCTGGCCGGGCCGGTACCGGGGAATCCGGGTGGCCTTTGGCCTCACCGTCAGCAGCGCGATCACGCCGTACAGAGCCAGCGGGATCAGCGCGAAGACGAGGACGGTCTCCACGATGGTCACGGCGGGTACGGTAGCCGAACTCAGCCGCGCGTGAGCGGCCGGGCCAGCGTGATCGCGGTCAATCCCACGATCGTGCCCGCCACGACGTAGACGGCCCCCAGCGACGTCCACGACGCCAGCGGTCCGGCGAGGCCCGCGCCCAGCGGCGACAGCCCCCACGCCAGCACGCGGTACGCGCTCGTCACGCGGCCCATCATCGGGCCTGGTGTGAGCCGTTGGCGGCGGGTCGCGGACAGCACGTTCCAGCCCGCGGACGCGACGCCGAAGAGCACGCACGCGAGCACGGCCACCACCAGCCACGGCACGAGGCCGAACAACGCGAACGCGGCACCCAGCAGCGCCAGGAACCCGACCATCACCCGCCCGGCACCCCACCGGGACGCGAGCCGCGGGGAGACCCAGGCGCCTAGCAGAGCACCGGCCGCCATGCACACGACCAGGCCGGGAACCACCGGTTCGGCAAGGCGGAGCACCTGGATGGAGTAGAGCGCCAGCATGGCGTTGACTGCCGCTGCACAGAGAGCTGTGATTGCGACCGCAACTACCAGTGACCGCAGACCAGGGGTCCGCAGCAGGAACAGCGCGCCCTCCACCAGCTGCCCGCGAAGATCGCCCCCAGATCGCTCTGGAGCGACGTCTGGCACGCGGGACACCAGCAGGGCGGCGACGACGAAGGAGGCGGCGTCCAGCGCGAAACAGGCGGCCGGCGCCCACCAGAACAGGACCGCGGCGGCCAGCGGACCGGCGAGGTCCATGCCGACCGTCTCGACCGCGACGAACCTGCCGTTCGCCGCCTCCAGGTCGTCCGGCCCCGCCAGTTCGACGAGGAGGACCTGTGACGCCGAGTCCGCGAACGTCTCGGCGGAGGTCAGCACGAAAGCTGTGGCGCACAGGACGAGGACCGTCGCGTGTCCGGTGTGGACCGCCAGCGCGAGCAGTCCGGTCACCCCGGCGCGCAGCCAATGTGCCACCACGACAACGGTTCGGGGCCGCCAGCGGTCCACGAGCACCCCGGCGGGCAGCGCGATGAGCAACCACGGCAGCGTCGTGGCGACGGCCACCGCGGACACGGCGAGCGGGCTGCGGGTGCTCGCGGCGGTGAACAAGGGCAGCGCGACGATGCGCACGCCGTCCCCGACGAGCGACACCGCCCAGGCGCCCGTGAGCGCTCGGAAACCACGTCCGTGCAGGCCATTCGCGGTATGACGCACGTCACGTTCCATCAGTTTGAACGCTACAGAGCGTGTCCATACCGGCCAGTAGAGGCAATGAGTGCTCTCGTGCGGCGCAGCGGTTACACCCGGTCAGGCCTCACCCGGTCGGATGCGAACGGGTGCCGGTTTGGGGTCTTGTTCCCGGAACACCCACCTCTTAGCTTTTCACCTATACGGGTCTTGCGCACCCGCCCCGAGAGTCCTGGAGGACACAAAATGTTCACGATGACCCGCCCCCAGGCCCTGTCCATCACTCTTCCGAGCTACAAGGACGATTCAGTGCGTATCACGGCAAGTGACTCCGTTCGCATCACGGCGAGCGACTCCGTTCGGATCACTGCGGCCGATTCGGTGCGCATCACTGCCGCAGACTCGGTGCGTATCACGATGGCAGACTCGGTCCGCATCACGGCGAGCGATTCGGTCAGGATCACGATGTCCGATTCGGTGCGAATCACTGCGCGTGAGGACTCCGTTCGGATCACCGCGCGGCAGGACTCGGTCAGGATCACGGCGCGTGAGGACTCGGTTCGCATCACGGCGAGCGACTCCGTCCGGATCACGATGGACGACTCGGTCCGGATCACGGCTCAGGACTCGGTGCGCATCACCATGGACGACTCGGTCCGGATCACGGCCCAGGACTCGGTGCGCATCACCATGGACGACTCCGTGCGCATCACCGCGCACGACGACAGCGTCCGCATCACGGCCCAGGACAGCGTCCGCATCACGATGGACGACTCCGTGCGCATCACGGCACACGACGACAGCGTCCGCATCACGGCCCAGGACAGCGTCCGCATCACCATGGACGACTCCGTGCGCATCACGGCACACGACGACAGCGTCCGCATCACGGCCCAGGACAGCGTCCGCATCACCATGGACGACTCCGTGCGCATCACGGCACACGACGACAGCGTCCGCATCACGGC
>NZ_BAABBE010000014.1:0-114489 GCF_039537795.1 Lentzea roselyniae | reverse complement strand
CACTCGACGACTCGGTGCGCATCACGGCGCGCCAGGACGACTTCTCCCTCGCGGCCTGACCCGACCAGGCAGATCAGGCCGCGGGTTCACCCAGGTACGGCAACCACTGCGGATCAGCCTCGGCCACGCCGGCGAGCAACCGCCAGTGCGGGCCACGTGGCGCCGCGGGCACGACGCGCAGCCGCCACCCCAGTTCGGACAGCAGTTTGTCCGCCTTGCGGTGGTTGCACTTCGCGCAGCAGGCGACGCAGTTGGTCCAGGTGTGAGGTCCGCCACGCGAGCGCGGCACGACGTGGTCGATCGTCTCGGCCCGCCCGCCGCAGTAGGCGCAGCGATAACGGTCGCGGTGCATGAGCCCGGCACGGGTCATCGGCACGCGACCGCGATAGGGAACGCGAACGTACGTGCTCAGCCGGATCACGGACGGCACGAGCACCTCGGACTTCGAAGAGTGCAGCACCAGCCCTGAGGCGTCTCCGTGCACGACCTCGGCTTTGCCGCACACCACCAGCACGACCGCCCGGCGCAGTGACAACGCCGTGAGCGGCTCGAACGTGGCGTTCAGCAGCAGGACCTTGCGTCTTCCCCAGGGGAAAACCGCCGGCGTCTGACCGGAACCTCCCCCGTCTCGATCCCCATCGGGCACTGCCCGCAGCTCGGCCTGTTTTCGGCATGGGGGGACCGTCGGCGCCATCTCGCCTGGTGGCGAGGCGCCGATAGGGGTCGGTTGTCGGTCTGGCACGCGACCACCTCCACCGGTTCAGCCATAGGAGACCACACTTACCAGCAAAAAATCACGTGTGATAAGTGACGCGTCATGGATGTGTGATCGAACTGAAGGTGAACCAGCTCCCTATCGGAGATGGTTTTCATCACCCGCTACTCTTGACAGGGTGACAGAGGCACCCTCCACCCCCTTGCCTGCGACGGTCTCCTACCCGGTCGCGGAGCGGCTAAACCTCGTCGAGCAGATCCACGGTCGTGACGTGGCCGACCCGTACCGCTGGCTCGAGGACACGAGCGACCCGCGCACGGAGGCGTGGTCGCAGGCGCAGGACGTGCTCGCACGCTCCTGGTTGGACGCGATGCCCGGCCGTGCGCGCCTGGACGACCGGCTGAAGGAGCTGATGCGCACGGGGTCGGTGTCCATCCCGGCCTGGCGCGCGGGCAGGGCGTTCTTCACCCGCCGCGGCCCCGAGCAGGACCACCCCGTCGTCATGGTGCGCGAGACCGACGGCACCGAACGCGTGCTGGTCGACGTGAGCGCGCTCGACCCGTCCGGCAAGACCACGCTGGACGGTTGGTCGCCCAGCCTCGAGGGCACGCGCCTCGCGTACCAGGTGTCGATCGGCGGCAACGAGCACTCGCTGCTGCACGTCGTCGACGTCGAGTCCGGCGAGCTCATCGAGGGGCCGATCGACCGGTGCCGCTACTCCGCCATCGGCTGGCTGCCCGGTGGCGAGGAGTTCTACTACGTGCGCCAGCTCGACCCGGCGCTGCTGCCCGAGGACGAGAAGCTCTTCCACCGCCGCGTGTGGCGCCACCGCGTGGGCGCCGACCCCGCCACGGACCTCAACGTGCACGGTGACGGCCTCGGCCACACCTACTACTACGGCCTCAACCTGTCGCAGGACGGCCGCTGGCTCGTCGTCAACGGCGCCCCCACCACGATGCGGCACGACTCGGTGTGGATCGCCGACCTGCACGGCGACGGCGAGCTCAGGCCGATCATCCTGTCCGAGGCCGGCGAGCGCTGCGAGGCGTTCGTCGCGCGTGACGGCAAGCTCTACCTGCACACCTCGCTGAACGCACCGCGGCTGCGCCTGTGCGTGGCGGACCCGGCCAACCCCACCGAGTGGACCGAGCTCATCAGCGAGGAAAAGGACTCCGTGCTGGACGGTGTGCGCTGGTTGAACGGCGACCTCGTCGTCCTGCGCACCCGGCACGCGGTGTCCGAACTGCACCTGCACGACGCCGCGACCGGCGCGCACAAGCAGGTGATTCCGCTGCCCGGAACGGGTTCGGTGCACGGCATGTCCGTTGTGGACGCCGCCACCGGCCACGACCAGGACACGGTGTGGTTCGGGTGGACCGACTTCGTGACACCGCAGTCGGTGTACCGGTTCTCCGCGTCCACCGGCGAAACCGTGCTGCACGAGGCTGCTCCCGGCCGGGTCGAGCTGCCGTCCGTGACGACGCAGCAGATCGCGTACACGTCCAAGGACGGCACGACGGTCCGCATGTTCGTCGTGAGCGGTGAGCAGAAGCCCGACCTGCCCCGTCCCGCGCTGGTCACCGGCTACGGCGGCTTCGCGATCGGCCGCGGCCCCGGCTACGGCGCGACCACGCTGGCCTGGGTGGAAGCGGGCGGCGTGTGGGTGCACGTGTCGTTGCGCGGCGGCGACGAGGAAGGCGAGGAGTGGCATGTCGCCGGCATGCGCGCCAACAAGCAGAACGTGTTCGACGACTTCCACGCCGCCGCCGAGCGGTTGATCAGGGACGGCTGGACCACACCGCAGCAGCTCGCGATCATGGGCGGCTCCAACGGCGGCCTGCTCGTCGGCGCCGCCCTCACCCAGCGTCCCGAGCTCTACGCGGCCGTGGTGTGCTCAGCGCCACTGCTCGACATGGTGCGCTACGAGAAGTTCCTGCTCGGACGGTTGTGGGCCGAGGAATACGGCAGCGCAAGCGTTTCCGAGGAGCTCGACTGGCTGTTGTCCTACTCTCCGTACCACCGCGTGGAAGCCGATGTTGAGTACCCTTCGGTGCTGTTCACGGTGTTCGAGTCGGATTCTCGTGTGGACCCCAACCACGCCAGGAAGATGTGCGCGGCACTGCAGCACGCTTCGACAAGCGATCCGGCCAAGCACCCGGTGCTGATCCGCCGCGAGACCGAGGTCGGTCACGCGGGCAGGTCGGTCAGCCGGACCGTCGCTCTCGCCGTGGACCAGTTGACGTTCCTGGCCAATGCCACGGGCATGGAGTTGTAGGAGGCACGACCACGTGACGAGTCCAGTGGATGACGTCGCGAACAAGACCGCGCAGGCGGTCGGGTTCTTCGAGAAGTACGGCCCGATGATCCTGACGGGCGCGATCAAGATCGTCGTGATCCTGATCGTCGCCATGGTGCTCAGGGCCATGCTTCGCAAGGTCATCGACCGGATCACCACCCCCGGCAAGGAAGGCAAGAAGCCGGGGCTGCTCAAGCCGTTGCGCGAGAGGGCGCCCCAGGCGCTCGGAAACCTGATCTCCGAGCGCAGGGAGCAGCGCGCCAAGACGATCGGCTCGGTGCTGAAGTCCGTCGTCACGATCATGATCTTCGGAATAGCGTTCCTCGAGATCATGATCGTGGTCGGCATAAACATCACGCCGATCCTGACCTCGGCGGGCATCCTGGGCGTCGCGCTCGGCTTCGGCGCCCAGAACCTGGTCAAGGACTTCCTGTCCGGCATGTTCATGCTGCTGGAGGACCAGTACGGCGTCGGCGACGTCGTGGACCTGGGCCCTGCGACCGGCACCGTCGAGGCCGTCGCGCTGCGCACCACGACGATCCGGGACACGAGCGGCACCGTCTGGTACGTCCGCAACGGCGAGATCCTGCGCGTCGGCAACTCGTCGCAGGGCTTCGCGGTCGCCGTCGTCGACCTGCCGCTGAGCTACGGCGCGAACCTCGCGGAGGCCACCCAGGTGCTCGAGCGCAAGGTCGCCGAGGTGGCGGAGAAGGATCCGGTCAAGTCGGACATCACGGCCAAGCCCGACGTCCTCGGTGTCGAGAAGTTCACGCCGGACGGCATCACGTTGCGCGTGACCGTGAAGACGCGGCCCGGCCGGCAGTGGGCGGTCCAGCGCAACCTGCGGGCGCAGCTGATGCCCGCGCTGGAGGAGGCCGGCTTCACCGCCAAGTAAGACGCACGCGGCGCCGGGTGAGTTAGAACACCCATTCGAGACGATGATCACTCGGCGTCCTGCCAGCTCACGCCTGTGTGGCGGAACCAATAGCCGGGGCGGCCTGCGGGCGGTGGCTCGCGTGAGTCAGGATGGTTGTGTGGGCAACCCGGTGAGCTTCTTCGAACAGGTCGGTGGCGAGGAGACGTTCCACCGCATCGTGGCGCGCTTCTACAAAGAGGTGAAGGCCGACGACGTCCTGCTGCCCCTGTACCCGGAAGAGGACCTCGGACCTGCGGAGGAGCGCCTGCGACTGTTCCTCATGCAGTACTGGGGCGGCCCCCACACCTACTCGGAGAACCGGGGCCACCCGAGGCTGCGGATGCGTCACGTGCCGTTCAAGATCGGACCGATCGAACGCGACGCGTGGCTGCGCTGCATGCGGATCGCCGTCGACGAGGCAGGGCTCGACGAGGCCCACCGCAAGCAGCTCTGGGACTACCTGGAGATGGCCGCGAACAGCCTGATGAACAGCTGGTCTTGATCGCCCGTCACCCGATCGGTCCCTTTCGCAGCGAGACGAATGGCAGGATGACTCCCCGTGCGACGATCCTCCGACCTCACTCCCGAGATCGCCGAAGAGTCCGCCTGGTGGCGTGACGCCGTCTTCTACCAGGTGTACGTGCGTTCCTTCGCCGACTCCAACGGCGACGGCGTGGGCGACCTCGACGGCATCCGGTCCCGCCTCGGCTACCTGGAACTGCTCGGTGTCGACGCCCTGTGGCTCACCCCGTTCTACCGCTCGCCCATGGCCGACCACGGCTACGACGTCGCGGACCCGCGCGACGTGGACCCGCTGTTCGGCGACCTGGCCGCGTTCGACCGGCTGGTCGCGGACGCGCACGAGCACAACATCCGCGTGACCGTCGACCTGGTCCCGAACCACACGAGCGACCTGCACGAGTGGTTCCAGGAGGCGCTGCAGGCCGGCCCCGGCAGCATGGAGCGTTCGCGCTACATCTTCCGCGAGGGCCGCGGCTTCGACGGCTCCCAGCCGCCGAACAACTGGGTCTCCGTCTTCGGCGGCCCCGCCTGGACCCGCGTGCCCGACGGCCAGTGGTACCTGCACCTCTTCGCGCCCGAGCAGCCCGACCTCAACTGGGACCACCCGGAGGTCCGCGCCGACCTGGAGCACACGCTGCGCTTCTGGCTGGACCGCGGCGTCGACGGCTTCCGCATCGACGTGGCGCACGGCATGGCCAAGCCGGAAGGCCTGCCGGACATGGAGATCCGGGTGCAGGTTCCCGGCGTGCTGTCCGACGACGTCCACGACCCGCGCTTCGACAACGACGGCGTGCACGAGATCCACCGCATGATCCGCAAGGTCATGGACGGCTATCCCGGCACCATGGCGGTCGGCGAGATCTGGGTGAAGGACGACGAGCGCTTCGCCGCCTACGTCCGTCCCGACGAGCTGCACCTGGGCTTCAACTTCCGCCTGGTCGAGGCGGGCTTCGACGCCGACGCGGTCCGTTCCGCGATCGAGCACTCGCTGGGCGCGGTGGCCCTCGCCGGTACGCCCGCCACGTGGACGCTGTCCAACCACGACGTCGTGCGCCACGTGACGCGCTACGGCGGTGGCGCCCTGGGCGAGCAGCGGGCCCGTGCGATGACGCTGGTCGAGCTCGCGCTGCCGGGCGTGATCTACCTCTACAACGGCGAAGAGCTCGGCCTGCCGAACGTGGAGCTGCCGGACTGGGCCCTGCAGGACCCGACCTGGGAGCGTTCCGGCCGCACCGAGCGCGGCCGTGACGGCTGCCGCGTGCCGATCCCGTGGGAGGGCACCACGCCGCCGTTCGGGTTCTCCACGGCCGTCAACACCTGGCTGCCCCAGCCGAACGAGTGGGACCACCTCACGGCGGAAGCTCAGCTGGAGGACCCCGGTTCGATGCTGTCGCTGTACCGCCAGGCGCTCGAGCACCGGAAGTCCAACGCGGCTTTCGCGGGCGACGAGCTGGAGTGGTACGGCGCCCCGGCGGGCTGCTTCGCGTTCCGGCGCAAGGGTGGCGGCCTGATCTGCGCGCTGAACACGTCCGGTGCGTCGGTGCCGCTGCCGCCCGGTCAGGTGCTGCTGTCGTCCGGTCCGATGGACGGCGACCAGCTGCCTCCGGACACGGCGGTCTGGCTGGTCTGAGGCTGACGCCTCGGGTGTGGTCTCACGCCCGAGGCTTGTCCTCCACCGCGAGCAGGACGCCGAACACCAGCACGAGGGTCGCGACCTGCGCGATGGCCAGCCACAGCCCGACCGGCACGGTGGCGAGCGCGGCGATGGCAGCGATGATCCGGAAGCGGTTGGCTCCGATCTTCAGCCGCCACCGGAAGTAGATCTGCCCGGCGAGGAAGAGCGCGGCTCCACCGCCGAGCGCCAGGGCTCCGCTGAGGTGCTCGGTGGCGTGCCCGATGGTCTCTTCACCCCGACGCACACGACGACGATGCCGAGCAGGAGCGGCGCATGCGCCCAGCCGAACGCCGACAGGGCCGCGCGGGCCCGGTCGGACGGCGCCATCGCCGCGAGGCTGTGCTCGGCGCGCAGGTCCTGCTCGCCGCCGAAGTGGCACCACCACAGCTGGTAGGCCAGCGCGAGACCCAGCAACGCCGCCACCACGAGCTCCAGGTTGAGCGGTAGCCCAGCCGCGCCGATGCCGATCGCGATGATCACCACCAGTCCGTGCCGCTCGACGAAGTGGGCCGGCCTGATCCGGAACTCCCCGTGCCGCCGGTTGACGTACGGCGACACGATCATGAGCACGACCGCCGCCGACCAGGCGACCGCTCGCCAGGTGCTGGGCAGGAACCCGCCAGCGAACACCAGGCCCGCGGACCCGAGGTTGAACGGCGCCAGCCGCGCCATGGCCGCTGCCGAGCCCGGCCCGCCCGCCGAGATGAACAACCCGGAGTGCACCAGGTTCACGATCAGGTAGCCGACGCCGAAAGCGATCCCGGCCGCACCGAAGGCGTTCGGAATCGCCAGCGCGATGACCAGGAACCCGCCCATACCCGCGATGAGCAGCAGCCGTCGCACCGTGGTGTTCGGCGGGACGGCGTTCGTGAGCCAGACGTAGCCGAAGTACATCCAGAGGATCACGAACAGCATGATCACGACCTGCGCGAAGCCGAGCGGCGACGTGTCGTCGGCCAGGTCTTGGTCAGCTGCGTGATCGTGAAGACGAAGACCAGGTCGAAGAAGAGCTCCAGCGTCGAGACCTTGTACTCGCGTGCGGTTCGGCGGACACGCGCGACATCGTGCCGCGATCATCCGCTCCGAATCAGACGATCAACGGCAGCATCGAGTGCCGGCGCCGGACCACCGCGCCGTACCTGGCGTCGATCCGCAGCCACGAGTCGGTCGCGGTGACCCGCACGTCGCCCTCCTCGCCGAGAAAACCCATGCCGGACAACGCGAACAGGCACCGCAGCGGAATCTTCACGTCCAACCCGGACCCGCTGACCGTCAGCACCGTCTGGTCCAGCAACGAGGCCGGCGGCGTGCCCTGCGGGCCGGTGTTCTCCCGTGCCACGGCAACGCCCTCGTCCGCGAGCTTCGACACGACCTCGACCGGCAGCCGGTCGACCATGAGCCAGCCCTCCGCGGGCGGCAGGGCCGAGCGCCACATCAGGTCCTTGGCGGGGCCGGGATCGATGCGCTCGTCGCGCATGACCGCGAGGCCCGTCAGCAGCTCCGATCCCGACACCGTGACGTCGGCCGGATTCGCCTGTCCCGCAACGGTTCGCGTGGCGAGCGTGTCGAACGGCGTGGCTACCCACGCGTCGAGCAGTTCTTCGTTGCGGTTGCGCAGCCGCACCACGGTCTGCCCGTCCAACCGCACGGCACGCGCCGCGAACGCTCCGAGATCGTCTCTCTCGGCCGCGTCGGCCAGCACCAGCTCAGGCACCATTACCCCCTGCTCGCCATCCGGCGAGGAAGTCGCGCTCGGCGTCGGTGAGACGACGCGGCCGCGCGGTGGTCACGTTGTAGGGCACCATGAGCGTCTCCGCCTTGGTGACCACGGGACTGTTCGCCTCCCGGCTGCCGCGCACCACGTAGTCGAGGGTGAACGACGCCGACTTCAGGTCCCGCACGGACATCTCGACCACGATGTCCTCGCCGGTGAAGACGATCGGCGCGAGGTAGTCGACGAAGAGCTTCGCCACGACCATCCCCTCCGCCATCTCCTTCACCCCGTGGCGGGCCGCCTCGGTGAACAGCAGCTCGATCCGGGCCTCTTCCAGCAACGTCACGGTGTTCGCGTGGTTGACGTGGCCGAACGCATCCATGTCCGACCAACGCGGTCGCACACCAGTGACGAAGACACCCATGCAGGGACCCTACCCAGCACCACGCCCGCGTCACGAGCCGCCTCCTCGGCGGGCTGTTCGCACGGTGTTCGAGTCCGTGGTGCTCTGATACGCGTCGGGGCGCCGCGGAGGGATCTCCGCAGCGCCCCGTTCCGGCGTCTCTACCTGACCATGCTCCGCACCTGACGTGCGGCGACGGACAGGGTGGCCAGGTCCAGCTGGCGGACCCGGTTGATCTCTTCCAGCGCCCCGCGCGAGCGAGCCAGGCGGGAGGCGTTGGCCTGCTCCCACTTGGCGATCTTCTCGCTCGCCGTGTCGCCCAGGTCGCTCGCCCTCAGCACGTCGAGGGTGATGGCCCGCAGCGACGAGTAGAAGTCGTCGCGGAGAGCCAGGCGGGCCAGGGCGTGCCAGCGGTTGCCGCGCTCCAGGCTCGTCACCGAGTCCAGCATGTGGTCGATGTCGAGGTGGTCGGACAGCGCGAAGTACAGCTCGGCGGTCTCCCGGTGCGAACGCTCCGGGCCCATGCCGGCGGACGGGCCGATCTCGCGTTCGGCCAGCTCGGCGATCTCGGTGACGTCGAGCAGGCCGTACATGTAGAGCAGCGCGGCGACCTTGCGGGCGAGCTCGGCAGGGACGCCCTGCTCGACGAACCCGTCCGCCTTGCCCGCGACCACGTCGTACTCCTTGCCCTGCAACAGGTCCAGGGCGGAGGGGCTGAGCTCGGAGACCACGCCGCGGAAGCGGTTGATCGTCGAGCCCACCGCGAGCGGCTGCGGGCGGTTGGAGAGCAGCCAGCGGGACGCGCGGTCCAGCAGGCGACGCGTCTCCAGCACCATGTTGTCCTGCACGGCCGTCGGCACCACGTTGTCCAGCGCCTGGATCTCACGCCAGATCGCGGGCAGGTCGAAGACCTCGGTGACCACGGCGTAGGCGCGGACCGCGTCGGTCGCCGACGCGCTCATCTCCTCGGCCAGGCGGAACGCGTAGGACACGCCGCCGCCGTCGACCACCTCGTTGACGACCACCGTCGTGATGATCTGCCTCGCCAGCGGGTGGTTCGGGATCGCCGCGCCGAAACGCTCGCGCAGCAGGGTCGGGAAGTAGTCCGGCAGCTTGTTCTTGAACGTGTCGATCGTCGGAATGTCGCTCTGGAGCAGCTCTTCCTTCAGGGTGAGCTTGGTGAACGCGAGCAGCGTCGCGAGCTCCGGCGAGGTGAGGCCGTCGCCGTTCTTCTCCAGCGCCTTGAACTCCGCCACGCTCGGCAGCGCCTCCAGCTCGCGGTTGAGCGCGCCGCGCGCCTCGAGGTCGGCCGTGAGCCGCGCGTGCACCGACAGCATCGGTGCGGCGTGCGCCCGGCTGACGCCGAGAACGTTGTTCTGCGAGTAGTTGTCGGCCAGCACGAGCTCGCCGACCTCGTCGGTCATCTCGCCGAGAACCTGGTTGCGCTGCTGCTGCTCCAGCGATCCCTCCCGGACCAGGTGGTCCAGCAGGATCTTGATGTTGACCTCGTGGTCGGAGCAGTCGACGCCGGCGGAGTTGTCGAGCGCGTCGGTGTTGACCTTGCCGCCGGTGCGCGCGAACTCGATGCGGCCGCGCTGGGTAAGGCCCAGGTTGCCGCCCTCGCCGATGACCTTGACCCGCAGGTCGGCGCCGTTGACGCGGATCGCGTCGTTGGCCTTGTCGCCGACGTCGGCGTGCGACTCGGTCGACGCCTTGACGTACGTGCCGATGCCGCCGTTCCAGAGCAGGTCGACCGGCGCGAGCAGGATCGCCTTCTTCAGCTCCGGCGGGGACAGCTTCACCACGCCTTCCGGCAGTCCCAGCGCGACGCGGGCCTGCTCGGAGATCGGGATCGACTTCGCCGACAGCGGGAAGATGCCGCCGCCCTCGCTGATCAGCGAGCGGTCGTAGTCGTCCCACGACGAACGCGGCACGTTGAACAACCGCACGCGCTCGGCGAACGACGTGGCGGCGACCGGGTTCGGGTCGATGAAGATGTGCCGGTGGTCGAACGCGGCCACGAGCCGGATGTGCTCGGACAGCATCATGCCGTTGCCGAAAACGTCACCGGACATGTCGCCGATGCCGACGACGGTGAACTCCTCGGTCTGCGTGTCCACACCAAGTTCGCGGAACGAGCGCTTCACGCTCTCCCACGCGCCCTTGGCCGTGATGCCCATGGCCTTGTGGTCGTAGCCGATCGAGCCACCGGAGGCGAACGCGTCGCCCAGCCAGAAGCCGTAGCTCTGGCTCACGCCGTTGGCGATGTCGGAGAACGTCGCGGTGCCCTTGTCCGCGGCCACCACCAGGTACGTGTCGTCGCCGTCGTAGCGCACGACCTGCGGCGCGGGCACGACCTCGTTGTTGATCAGGTTGTCGGTGAGGTCGAGCAGTCCGGAGATGAACATCTTGTAGCAGGCGATGCCCTCGGACATGAAGTTCTCGCGGTCGATGCCGGGGTCGCCCGTCGCCGGGATCGGGCGCTTGACGACGAAGCCGCCCTTCGCGCCGACCGGCACGATCACCGCGTTCTTCACGGCCTGCGCCTTGACCAGGCCGAGGATCTCGGTGCGGAAGTCCTCGCGGCGGTCGGACCAGCGCAGACCACCACGCGCGACGCTGCCGAAGCGCAGGTGCACGCCCTCGATCCGCGGCGAGTACACGAAGATCTCGAACTTCGGCCGCGGCGCCGGCAGGTCCGGGATCGCCTGCGGGTCGAGCTTGACCGACAGGTACGGGCGGCCGTTGCCCTCCGCGTCGCGGAAGAAGTAGTTCGTCCGCAGCGTGGCGTTGATCAGCGTGAGCAGGCTGCGCAGGATCCGGTCCGCGTCGAGGCTCGTCACGTCGTCGATCAGCTTGCCGGTCTCGACGACCATCGTCTCGGTGCGGTCGGCGCGCGTGGCGTCGTCGAGCCGCGGGTCGAACCGGGCCTCGAACAACGCGACCAGCGCGATCGCCACGCTCGTGTGGCTGAGCACCGCGTCCTCGATGTAGTCCTGCGAGTACGGCGTGCCGGCCTGGCGCAGGTACTTCGCGTAGGCGCGGAGCATCGCGGCCTGCTGCCAGGTGAGCCCGGCCTGCAGCACCAGCGAGTTGAACCTGTCGACCTCGGCCTCACCGCGCCACACGGCGGCGAACGCGTTCTGGAACCGCTCGCGCACGTTCTCGAGGTCGGCCTCGGACAGCTGGGCCAGCGCGGCCTCGTTGATGCGCAGGCCGAAGTCGTAGATCCAGCACTGCACGCCGTCCTCGCGCGCGATCTCGTACGGCCGCTCGTCGACGACGATCACGCCCATGCGCTGCAGCATCGGCAGCACGTCGGACAGCGTGATGCCCTCACCGGTGACGAACAGCTTGAAGCGCCGCTCCCCCGGCTCGGCGTCCTCGGGCACGTAGAAGACCATGTCGAGGTCGCCCTCGGCGAGCGCCTCGATGCGCCGGTAGTCCTCAAGCCCGGTGCTCGCCGGAAAGTCCTCCTTGTAGGCCTCCGGGAACACCGAGGCGAACCGCTGCCCCTGCTCGGTGGCCGACTCGGCACCGACGCCGTCGTCACCGACGACGGCCTCGACCATGCGGTCGTCCCAGCTGCGCACGGCCTCGGCGAGCTTGTTCTGGATCGCCTGGGTGTCCGGCTCCAGCACGCGGGCCGGATCCGTGTGCACCATGAAGTGCACGCGGGCGAGAGCGGACTCGCCGATGCGCGCGCTGTACTCCAGGTTCAGGCCACCGAGCTCGGCGAGCAGCACCTCCTGCATCGCGAGGCGGCTCGTCGTCGTGTAGCGGTCGCGCGGCAGGTAGACCAGGCACGAGAAGAAGCGCCCGTACGGGTCACGCCGCAGGAACAGCCGCAGCCGCCGCCGTTCCGCGAGCGCGATGACGCCCGTCGTCGTCTGGTAGAGCGTGTCGGCGTCCACCGAGAACAGCTCGGTGCGCGGGTAGTTCTGGATCACCTCGAGCATCCGCTGCCCCGAGTAGGACTGCAGCGGGAAGCCGGCGCGGTGGATCACGTCGCGCACCCGGCGCTCGATCACGGGGATGTCGAGCACGTCCTCGTGCAGCGCCGTGGTGCTGAAGACACCGAGGAACCGGTGCTCACCGGAGACGTTGCCCTCGGCGTCGAACGTCTTCACGCCCACGTAGTAGGGGTAGACGCTGCGGTGCACGCTGCTCTGCGCACTCGCCTGGGTCAGCACCAGCAGCTCGGGGCTGAGCGCCTGCGCGCCGTTGTCCGGCCCTGCGGTGAGGCTGCGCGCCGCGAGGCTGTCCTGCCGCAGCACACCGAGCCCGCTCGCGAGCACGGCCCGCAGCGCGGGTTCGCCGTCCTCCCGCACCAGCTCGTACTGCCGGTAGCCCATGAAGGTGAAATGCCCGTCCGCGAGCCACTTGAGCAGCTTCGCGCCGTCCGTGGTGGCCTCGGACGAGTCCTTCTCGAGCTCGTCGGCCAGCTGCAACGCCGTCGACACCATGCGGTCGGTGTCCTCGACGACCTCGCGGACGTCGTTCAGCACCGTCAGCAGCCGGGTCTCCAGCTCACGCGCCCGATCGGGGTCGGTGATGAGGTCGACCTCGATGTTCATCCACGACTCGGCCAGCGCGTCGGCGGGCGGGTCGGACGGATCGGCGGTCGGCAGCACCTCGGTGCGCTCACCCGTCACCGGGTCACGCCGCACGACGACGATGGGGTGCACGACACGCTGCACCTGCACACCACCACGCGTGAGCTCGGACGCGACCGAGTCCACGAGGTAGGGCATGTCGTCGGTCACGACCTGCACCACGGTGACCGGGCACTGCCACCCGTCGGTGGCCCGTGTCGGGTTCAGAATGCGCACCACGGCGCGTCCGGGAACGCGGCTCTCAGCGACCTGGTAGTTCGATCGCACCGCTCCGACCAGGTCCACCGGGTCGTCGTCGATGACTTCCTCGGCGGGCACGTGCCGGTAGAAGAGGCGGATCAGATCAGCGAGTTCGGGGGCATTGGCGGCGGCCCGTTCGATCAGCTCGTCACGGACCTGCTCAGGACTGGCCGGTCGACTCCCGCCATCCGCGGCGGTTACCGCGGAGACGTCGTCGGTTCGGGTCGGGGCTCCAGTCGAGGTCATCTTCAGGCGACTCCACGCTATCCGGCACCTCTGTGTGCCGGGTCCGCCCCCACCCTAGATGGGACTGGGGCCGTCACCGGCAACGGGAGGGGCACTGACGGACCACTGAATCGTGGGCTGAATCGAGTCACATCATCAGTGGCGACAAGGCGTTCCGCATGCTGGACCACCCGTCCACGGCGACAGCGGCGGGCGGCCCACGTCGATCCTCCGGATCATGGGCCCGGCGGCCTCTTCCTGGCCGCCGGACCGAGAAACTCACACGCCCGGCCGCACCCGGCCACCCGACCAGCGGGTAGGCCCCGGCACTCCGGGTGCACATCTCCCGGCTCCGGCATCACGTGCCTGCCGGAATCACACGTCCGGCTGGAAATGTGCTTCCGCTTCCGGCCGCGCCCGTTCCAGCAGATCTCGGAAACTCGACGACCGAATGCGGATCACGTACCTGGCAGGGTCCACCCCGCGGGCCCGTCCGGCCGGACGGGACGGATGGGACCGGTGGTCTCGTTGTCCGGCGTGGCACCCACGGGGACGATCGGACCGGTCTTCTCCTGCTCTGATTCCGGCCGCTCAGCACCGAAGGGTGTTTCCGGGCCGGGCTGGGCAGCGGGTTCCGCCGAGGGCTGCTGCGGAAGGAAGTACGCCGGAGCGTCCGCAGGTTGTAAGACGGGCTGCTGCGACGCCCCCGGCCGGAACACGGAGTCGCTGGGCTGCGCCGCGCCGAACTGGCCGGGGCTGTAGAGCGAGTCCACACCGGGCTGCTCGGTTTCGGGCCGTTGTGCCGAGTAAGGCTGGTCCGGCACGTCGGATTGCCCGGCGTCCGACCACTTCGAGGCGCTCAGGTCGGAGGCATCGAGCTGCTCCTCGTCGGACCGGCGGCCGGTTTCGTAGGCGACGAGCGCTTCGGCGAGCAGGTCGGCGAGGCTGAGGTCGCTCGGCTTGCGGCGACTGCTGGGACGGCCCGATCGGGTGCCGGACTCGTCCTTCTCCGTGGCCGGCTCGCCGTCGGCCGGCGTGGTGAGGCCGGACTCGGCTGCCGCCTCGCTGTGCGTGGCGGTGCCGGGCTCGGTGATGCCGAACTGTGGGGTGGAGTCCGGTTGGGTGGCCGGCTCGGACTCCGTGGAGAAGAAGTCGTACTCCGGAGGCGAGCCGGGCTGGGTGGGTGAGCCGAATCCGGTGCTGGAGGCCGGAGGTGCCGGATCGAAGCTGAGGCCGGTGGGAGAGCCCGCGTCCGAGCCGAACCCGGCACCCACGCCAGGATCGCCGGACACCCCCGAACCGAACCCGGCACCGGTCGCGGAGTCGGCAGACGCGGCTGATCCGAACCCGGCGCTTGCGGCGGGATCCGCGGACCTCGCGGCCGGATCGAAGCCGGTGTCCACGTCCGAGTTCCCGAAGCCGGTCGGGTCCGATGGGGTCGGCTGGCTCGCACCGGTGGGGATGTTGGGTTGGGTGGCCGGCTCAGAACCGGCGCCGGTTCCCGGACCCGTGAACATCACCAGGTTGGAGCTGACGTCGTAGTCGGGCGCGATGTCGAAGTTGGCCCAAGCACCCGGATCTGGCTGGGGCCCCCCGTCGGTGGCGTCGGGCTGGGGGATTCGGCTGAACCCGGCGCCGGTGGGATCAGACTGCGCGGAAGGGCCGGGCTGGGCAGGCGTGGCCGGGTCGGGCTGGCCGACATGAGCCGACTGCGTGCCGAAAGTGGATTGCGGCCCGAAATTCGTCTGCGCGCCGAACGTGGGCTGCGCGCCGAAGCTGGTCTGAGTCCCGAAGGTCTGTTGCGTGCTGAACCCGGTCTGCGTACCGAAGCTCGGCTGACCACCAGGGCTGGGCTGAGTGCCGAAGCCGGACTCCGCGCCGGAGCCGGGATGGCTGCCAAAGCCAGGGTCCGGACCGGAGCCGGACTGCGCGCCGAACCCCGGCTGGGTGCCCTGGCCGGACTGGGTGCCGTAAGCCTGGTCTGACGAGAGGTTCGTGCGGACCGGGGTGGTCGGGAGGGTGGAGGTGTCGTCCTCCCGCTCCACGTCCGCGGAGCTCAGGAACGTGCTGGAGAGCAGGTCCGGCTCCGGGGAGGGCGGGATCTCGTCCGGGGTGGGCACCGGCGGGATCGGGTCCGGGATAGGCGGGAACGGCTTGCGCTCCGGGTTCGGGGTGGGGTCCGGCGTCGGCTGGGCCGGGTCGGGGGGTTCCGCGGGGTCTGGGGACGGGATTGATGCCGTTGACCACTGCGGCGTGCTGAAGTCGAAGCTCGTGTAGTCCGGGGTGGGGAGCTTGCGCTCGTCCTGGTCCGGCGGGAAGGTCGGGAAGCCGGCGGCCGGGGTGTGCAGCGGGTACGCCGCGTCGTCGGTGTGGGGGCCGAGGTCCGGGGCCGCTGGAGGGCGGGAGAACGCCGCGGCCAGGCCCGAGCGGGACGGTGTGTCCGCGGTGCTCGGGTCGGCGAAGTAGGCCGGGCCGGTTGAGGTCTCCGGCGCGGAGTGGGCGCCGGGGTCGGCGAAGTAGCTGGGCGACTGGTCGTCCTGGCGCAAGCGGGACGGTGGTTCGACTCGCCACGACGGGGTTTCCGGCTGGGCTTCGGTGTCCGGGGCTCGGCGTCGGCCGCCTGCTCGCAGGCCCTGGGCCTTGAGCATGTCCATGACGCTCTCCGGCTGGGCTCTGGAGGCCTCCTGGCGGGCTGCGGCCTGGCGGGCGGCCTCTTCGGCTGCCTCGCGTTCCATCCTGGCCTGGCGGGCGGCCTCTTCGGCTGCCTCGCGTTCCATCCTGGCTTGGCGGGCGGCCCCTTCGGCTGCCTCGCGTTCTGCCGCGGCTCGTAGTTCGGCGCGGGCCTGGCGCTCTGCCTCGATCTGGCGGCGGGCCTCGCGCTGCAGCTCCATGAGCTGTTGCTCGACCTTGCGCTTGCGTTCCTGTTCCGGCGTCAGCGCAGGGGTTTCGGCAGGCGCGGGTGGTGGTGGTGTCGGGGCGGTGGCAGGGGTGGACGGCTGGTCGTCGTCGATCTCGCCCGCGGCCACTCGGGCGGCGCGGCGGCGGCCGCTCACCATGGCGCCCGCGGAGGCGATCAAGCCTGAGGCCGGGACTGTGCGGTCTGATGAGGATGCTGCTGGAAGTTGGGGTTCCACTGGGTCCGGAGTCTTGTCGTCGGGTTCGCCGAACGGCTGGACCATGCGCCACCGGTCGGCGGCGTGCTGGCGTGCCGCGGACAAACCCTCCACGGTCATGTCTTCGGCAGCTCTGCGGGCGCGCTTGACCTTCAGTCCGTCGCCCTTGCGGACCTGGACCGGGCGCCACTGTCGGAGCTGTTGTTTCAGTGCGGCGGACAGGATGCCGTCGGAGACCATCTGCATGCCGTCGATCGGGCGGAGCAGGCTCGCCAGCTGCTGGTGCAGGTCGGCCGGCTGGCGGTGGACGCCGGAGAACTCCGCGGCGAGGCGTGCGCGCACCGCGTAGACGGCGCGGGCCCGGCGGCGTTCGGCGGCGTGGGCGGAGCGCAGGTTCGTGAGCGCGTCGGCCAGGTCGCCGGACACCTCGTGCACGTGGGCCAGCGCCAGCAGGCTTTCCGCGAGGAGCGTGTCGAGCTGGTGGCGTTCTGCGCTCGCGGCGGCTTCGCGAAGCATTTCGCGGGCCAGCGCCACGCGGCCCGCCGGCAGGTGGACACGTGTGGCGAGAGCAAGGCGGAGCCAGCCCGTCGTCGACGCCGACGGTGCGCGCACCGGGCGGTCGAGCATCGGGGTGCCGACCTCGCTCGCGTCGAGGAGGCGGTTCGCGTCCATCAGCGCGAGCACCAGCTCCAGCGTGAGGCGGCCCATGCCCTGGCCGCTGTCCGCCGACGGGTCGGCGAACCGGCTGAGCAGGTCGAGGCCTTCGCGGGCGGCGCCGATGGCGGCGGCGATGTCGCCCCACCGGCGGTGCTGGGCCGCCTGCACCGCGCGGATCAGGCCGCGAAGCAGCAGGCGGGTGTCGTCGTCGAGCGTCGTGTCGGCGACGTAGAGTTGGTCCGCCTCCGCCAGCGCCTGCGTGGGTTCGTCGCCGCGGCCGACCGTGACGAGGCATTCGCTGGCCTGCACCAGCGCCGAGGCCCGCAGTTCCGCGGGCACGTCCGGCGCTTCCAGCACGGGCGTCACCGCGGCGAAGCCCGTCAGCGGTGCTCCCACGGACCGCGCGCACGCCGCGAGTTCCACCCGCAGCAGCCACGCGGTCTCGTGTTCACCGGCGGTCTCGGCCGCCTTCAGCGCGTCGATCGCCCGGTCGGCGATGCGGACGCCGCGACCGACGCGGTTGCCCGCGAAGACCACGACCGACTCCGCGCGGAGCCGATCGGCTTCGTCGTGACGGGCGGAGGCGAGCGCGAGTGCGCGCTCCCCCAGCACCAGAGCGAGCTCCGGTGCCCGCCAACGCAGCCGCCAGGCGGGCACGACCAGCGTGCTCACCTCGACGTTCGCCTGCGTCTCGCCCCTCGCCGCCACGACGTCGCCGTTGCCCTCTCAGTCCCGTGTCAGCTTGCGGTACGTAACACGGTGCGGACGGGCCGCTTCGGCACCCAGGCGCTCGATCTTGTTCTTCTCGTAACCTTCGAAGTTGCCCTCGAACCAGTACCACTGCGACGGGTTCTCGTCCGTGCCCTCCCACGCGAGGATGTGCGTGGCGACGCGGTCGAGGAACCACCGGTCGTGGGAGATCACGACGGCGCAGCCGGGGAACTGCTCGAGAGCGTTCTCCAGCGAGCCCAGGGTCTCGACGTCGAGGTCGTTCGTCGGCTCGTCCAGCAGGATCAGGTTGCCGCCGATCTTGAGCGTGAGCGCGAGGTTCAGGCGGTTGCGCTCACCGCCGGACAGCACGCCCGCGGGCTTCTGCTGGTCCGGGCCCTTGAAGCCGAACGCGCTGACGTACGCGCGGGACGGCATCTCGACGTTGCCGACGTGGATGTAGTCGAGTCCGCCGGACACGACCTCCCACACGTTCTTCTTCGGGTCGATGCCACCGCGGTTCTGGTCGACGTACGACAGCAGGACCGTGTCGCCGACCTTCACGCTGCCGGCGTCCGGCTCCTCGAGGCCGACGATGGTCTTGAACAGCGTGGTCTTGCCGACGCCGTTCGGGCCGATCACGCCCACGATGCCGTTGCGCGGCAACGTGAACGACAGTCCGTCGATCAGGACCCGGTCGCCGAAGCCCTTCTTCAGCTTGTCGACCTCGACCACGACGTTGCCCAGACGCGGGCCCGGCGGAATCTGGATCTCCTCGAAGTCGAGCTTGCGGGTCTTCTCCGCCTCGGCCGCCATCTCCTCGTAGCGGTCGAGACGCGCCTTGGACTTGGCCTGGCGGGCCTTGGCGCCGGAGCGCACCCACTCCAGCTCGTCCTTGAGGCGCTTCTGCAGCTTCTGGTCCTTCTTGCCCTGGACCGCGAGACGCTCGGCCTTCTTCTCCAGGTAGGTGGAGTAGTTGCCCTCGTAGGGAATGGCCCGGCCGCGGTCGAGCTCGAGGATCCACTCGGCCAGGTTGTCCAGGAAGTACCGGTCGTGGGTGACGGCGAGGACGGCACCGGGGTACTGCGCGAGGTGCTGCTCCAGCCACAGGACGCTCTCCGCGTCCAGGTGGTTGGTGGGCTCGTCGAGCAGCAGCAGGTCGGGCTTGCTCAGCAGCAGCTTGCACAGCGCGACACGGCGGCGCTCACCACCGGAGAGCTTGGTGACGTCGGCGTCCGGCGGCGGGCAGCGCAGGGCGTCCATCGCCTGCTCCAGCTGGGAGTCGAGGTCCCACGCGTTGGCGTGGTCGAGCTCCTCCTGGAGCTTGCCCATCTCCTCCATCAGCTCGTCGGAGTAGTCGGTCGCCATCAGCTCGGCGATCTCGTTGAAGCGGTCGAGCTTCACCTTGATCTCGCCCAGGCCCTCCTGGACGTTGCCGAGAACGGTCTTCTCCTCGTTGAGCGGCGGCTCCTGCTGCAGGATGCCCACGGTGTAACCGGGGGACAGGTAGGCCTCACCGTTGCCGGGTGTGTCCAACCCCGCCATGATCTTGAGCACGCTCGACTTGCCGGCGCCGTTGGGACCGACCACACCGATCTTCGCGCCGGGGTAGAACATGATCGTGACGTCATCGAGGATGACCTTGTCACCGTGCGCCTTGCGCACCTTTTTCATGGTGTAGATGAACTCGGCCATGGCGGCGATCGTAGAGCGGTGTCCGGAGGCCACTGACCTCGGTCGCCGACAAGCAGCCGTTCAGCCCCGGATCGAGCGCCACGCGAGTCGGTGACCAGCCCGTTCCATTCGAACATGAACAACTGTCGGCGATCGGTCCTCGTCGGCTCCGATCTACGAGCTTCCCTCCTTCTCGGATCGCGGTGCGTACATCTTGTCCGGCGGCGCTGCCGGATCGGGTGGGATCGGGGAACTCCCGTGTGCGGTTGCCCCGAAGGGCGCAAGATCAAAACGGCACGGGTTCCTCGGCGAGATCATCGCTCACCCGCGGTTCAACGACGGGAGCGGAGCCGAGTGACTGCACACGGCTCAGATCCAGCCCGACGTGGAGCGCGTCCAGGTTGACGGCCGTCCGTTTCACGTCGTCCTTCTCGTAGTGACGCATGCGCAGCTTGCCCTGGACGATCACGGGATCCCCCTTGGACAGCGCGGTCTTCACGCTGTCGGCGAGCTTGCGCCAGCACGACACGCCGAGCCAGAGCGACTCCCCGTCCTCCCAGTCGCCGATCGAGGTGTTGTACCGGCGCTCGGTCGACTGGATGCGGAAGTACGCGTTGGTCTTGCCGTCCTCGCCGTACTTGTACGAGATCTCGCTCGCCACCTGACCAACGACGGTGACCAGCGTGGAATTCCAGGACATCGGGTTCTTGCCTCCAGGGTCGCGGGGTTGCTGCTCCAGGTTGCTCCGGGAGGGGTGGAGGCGAGCGGGGTGGACGGGGATCTGTGGATTACTCGCGGGTTGTGGACAGGTCGGGATCTTCGACGGCCACGAACCGCGGAATTGTCGGACCTGTGTGCTAGAGCGGCACTGGAGCGCGCGAGTGAGTGAGCGCCCACTCATTGACATGAGTGAGTACTCACTCATACAGTGGTGGGCGTGTCAGAGGAACCACGCCGCCGCCGCGCCCCCGCGATGAGCCCGGAAGATCGCCGCGAAGCGATCCTCCAGGCCACGTTGCCGCTCGTCCTGAAGGCCGGCGCGAACGTCACCACCAGCCAGATCGCCGCCGCGGCCGGTATCGCGGAAGGCACGGTGTTCCGCGTCTTCAAGGACAAGGCGGAACTGCTCGACGCGTGCATCCAGCGCGCACTGCACTCTGACGAAGAGGTCGCCCGCCTCGCGGCGATCCCGGCGGACGTGCCGTTGGAGCAACGACTGACCGCGGGTGTCGCCACGTTCAGCGGCTACCTCGACCGCATGTGGGGCGTCATCGGCGCGTTGCGCGAGTCCGGCTACCAACCGCGCGACGAGGACCACAAAAAGCACAAGGGACCGCCGATCGGCATGCAGCAGCTGACCGAAGCGGTCGCCGGCCTGTTCGGCGACGCGGACCTGCGCGTCGGCCCCGATCTCGCCGCGCGGATGCTGCTCGGCGCCGTCTTCACGAACCGCATGGGCGCGGGCTTCGGTCAGATCGCCGCCGAACCCGCCGACATCGTCGAACTTTTCCTGCACGGCGCACTCAAGGGGGAAACAAATGAGTGAGCTCATGATCGAAGCCACGGACGTGAGCAAGCGATTCGGTGACGTGCACGCACTCGACGGCGTGAGCGTCACCGCGAAGAAGGGCACCGTTCTCGGGCTCCTCGGCCACAACGGCGCCGGCAAGACCACGCTGGTCAACATCCTCACGACGATGCTGCCGCTGTCCGGCGGCAGCGCGCGCGTCGCGGGGTTCGACGTCGTGGGACAAGGCCACGAGGTCCGCAGCCGCATCGGCCTGACCGGCCAGTTCGCCGCCGTCGACGAGCAGCTCAGCGGCCACGACAACCTGGTGCTGATCGCCCGTCTGCTCGGGGCCGGCCGCAAGCAGGCCCACCAGCGCGCGGACGACCTGCTGGAGCAGTTCGACCTCACCGACGCCGCCAAGCGCAACGCCAAGACGTACTCCGGCGGCATGCGGCGGCGTCTCGACCTGGCCGCGTCCCTGGTCGGCCGGCCAGAGGTCCTGTTCCTGGACGAGCCGACCACCGGCCTCGACCCCGCGAGCCGCCTGGCGATGTGGGAGATCGTCGAGAAGCTCGTCGCGGACGGCACCACCGTGCTGCTCACGACGCAGTACCTCGACGAGGCCGACCGGCTCGCCGACACGATCACCGTGCTGTCCCACGGCAAGGTCGTCGCGTCCGGCACCAGCGCCGAGCTCAAGGCCCAGGTCGGCCAGCGCACGGTGACCGTCACCCTCGACTCGGCGTCCGATGTGGACACCGCGCTGAAGGCGATCAACGCGGTCGGGCTCCACCCCGTCGCAGAGGGTCTCACCCTCACCACGCCCGTGAGCGCGTCACGAGATCTCGCGACGGTCGTGCGCGCGTTGGACGACAACGGCTTGGAGGCCCACGAAATCGGCCTCGCAGAGCCGACCCTGGACGACGTCTACCTCACTCTCGCCGCGAACTAGGGGGAATCATGGCGACCTTGACCTGGCACGGCAGCAGCTATCCGACACAGGTTCTGGTGCTGACTGGCCGTTCTCTGCGCGCACTCCTGCGCACGCCCGCACTCGTGTTCTTCAGCGTGTTGCAGCCGTTGATCATGCTGACGCTGTTCAGCCAGATCTTCAGCAGCATCACGTCCACGGCGAACTTCCCGCCGGGCATGACCTACATCAACTTCCTGCTGCCCGCGATCCTCGTGAACACCGCGATGCAGTCCTCTCTCGCGTCCGGCATCGGACTCGTGCAGGACATGTCGAACGGTGTGCTCGCGCGGTTCCGTTCGCTGCCCATCAGACCGAGCACGGTTCTGTTGGCCCGCAACCTGTCCGACGCCGTCAGGACGGCGTTCCAGCTCGTGCTGATGATCGCGTTCGGCGTGCTGGTGTTCGGCTTCCGGCCGGACGGCGGCATGCTCGGCACGCTCGCCGCCCTGGGCCTCGCACTGGTCGTGGGATGGGCGCTGAGCTGGGTGTTCATCGCGATCGCCGCGTGGGTGCGCAAGGCGGAGCTGATGCAGACCGTCGGCTTCCTGGCGATGTTCCCGCTGATGTTCGCGTCCAGCGCGTTCGTGCCGATCAACGGCCTGCCCGGCTGGCTGCAGGCGATCGCGAAGGTCAACCCGCTGACCTACGCGGTCGACGCCGCCCGCAGCCTGGCGCTGGCCCACCCGATCACCGGGGTGGCCGGAGCGCTGGTCACGAGCGGCGCGATCGCGGCGATCGGAGCGTTCTTCGCGGTCCGCGGCTTCCGCAGGCCCCTGTCCATCTAGTCCTTGCCCGCCATCTTGCGGAGCATCGCGTTGTAGGCCTCGAGGTCGGCGTCGCCATCGGCGTCGGCCTTGCGGTCCAGCCTCTTCGCCTCACGGGAGTCCTGCCGCGCCCACTGCGTGAGCAGGGCGACCATCACCACCAGCAACGGGATCTCCCCCGCCGCCCAGGCGATGCCGCCGCCGAGTCGCTGGTCCTCCAGCAGGTTCTGCACCCACGGCAACGACAGGTTGCGGTAGAACTGCTCGCCGATGACGTTCGCGGAGCTCATCAGCACGACGCCGAAGAACGCGTGGAACGGGATCGACGCGAACAACAGCCCCAACCGGCCGAGTGGCGGCAGCTTGTTCGGCGACGGGTCCACGCCGATCACGGGCCAGTAGAAGACGTAGCCCGCGAGGATGAAGTGGGCGTTCATCGCGAGGTGCGCCCAGTGGAACGGCAGCGCGGCCTCGAACAGCCCCGAGAAGTACAGGGCGTAGAAGGAACCGACGAACAACGCCAGCGCCACGAAGGGGTTCGTCAGGACCCGCGCGACCGGTGAGTGCACGAAGGCCAGCAACCACTCTCGCGGCCCCGGCACCTCTTTGTTGACCGGCAACGCGCGCAACGCCAGCGTCACCGGCCCGCCCAGGACGAACAGGATCGGCGTCAGCATGGACAGCACCATGTGCGCTTCCATGTGCACGCTGAACATCGCCGGCGAGTACCGGCCCATCCCCGACGACGTGGCGAACAAGAGAGAGAAACACCCGCACAGCCACGCAACGGTCCGCCCGATCGGCCACTTGTCGCCGCGCTTGCTGAGCCGGCGCACGCCCAGCAAGTACAGCAGCGCGAGAACCAGCGCCGCCGTGCCGTAGATCAGGTCGAAGCGCCAGTCGAAGAGGATGCGCGCCAGCGTCGGCGGCCCGTCGAGGTCGTAACCGATGGCGATCTCCGTGCGGCTGGGCAGTTCGACGCTGCCGCCGGGAGGAGGCGTGCGGGCCAGCGCCACGGCCAGGCCGATCGTGAACATCATCAGCAGGACTTCGAGACCGGCGAGCTTGAGCAACGCGTGGGGCTTCCCGTCGACCACGCCCTTCACGCCGCGTTCGCGCTGGAAGTAACCGAACACGCCGAGCAGCAGCAGGCAGGCCACCTTGCCGAGCGTCAGCCAGCCGTACGTCGAGGTCACGAGGTCGACCGGTGTGATGCGCACGAGCGCGTTCACCACACCCGAGACGGCCATGACGATCCAGCAGACCAGTGCCAGCTTCGAGAACCTCGTGGCGGCGAGGGGAAGGTGCGCCCCGCCACGCCTGCCGTGCGCGAGCAACGCGATGAGGCCGCCCACCCACAACACCGCGGCGACGAGGTGGAACAACAGGCTGTTCGTCGCCATGTCGTGCGAGCCGCCCGACGACGAGTGGCCGGTGACCGCGACCGGCACCAGCGCGAAGATCGCCAGGAACAGCAGCACCGTCGTCCACGCCCACGACAGCACCAAGCGGCAGCCCAGTGCGAGCAAGCTCACGATGATCGCCGTCAGCAGCCACGCCTTCGACTGCTCCAGCAGCATCGCAGTCGCGATCATCTGACTGAACGTGAAGTCACCGACCGGCCGGTCGATCGCGGCCGCCGTGTTGAACGGCACCGACAACACAGCGCCGACCAGCCACACGAGCGCGAACCACCCAGCCGTGCGCATCGCGGCGTAGCCGTCAGCTGCGAGAGTGCCGGACTTCTGCGGTGGGACGAGGAACGCCGCCAGCAGCAACGAGCCGATGGTCACCACCGCGCCGGTCTCGGTCAGCACGCGCACGACGAGCAACCCTGTCGGAGGGTTGGGCGAGAGCGCGCTCAACGCAACGGCGACGAGTGCCGCCACCGCGAAGCCGATGACGACGAGGGGCACCAATCCCGTTCTGGTGGAGCGTTCGATTGCCACATCCAGGAGCCTACGACCCTCTAGTGTTGCGCCGTGTGAGCCGTTCTCTCCTCCTCCTTCTCGCCCTGTTGGCGGTTGCCGGTTGCTCCTATCGCATCCAGGGCGAACCCGTCGCGGCTCCACTGCCGCCGCTCGCGATCGCGACGCCGCGCAAGACGGCCGGCATCGACCCGTGCGGGCTCGTCACGGAGAAGGACCTCAAGCCGATCGGGACGCTGCAGTTCAGGCCGGCCCCGCGCGCCGAGATGCCGAACTCGTGCCTCTTCACGCTGAAGGAGAACGCGTACGTGGTGGTGGCGGTCCCCTACCGCTCGTTCGACGAGTCGAAGAACACCCAGAAGAAGGGCCGCGAGGTCCAGACCGCCAAGCACGCCACGTGGCTCAGCTGCGGCCAGCAGGAGAAGGACATGGTGTGCACGGCGACCATCGCCGTGACGCGCAACGAGTCGCTGTTGGTCGCCGTTGGCATGAACGGCGCCACTGAGACCAAGGCCCGCGACCTGCTGGAGCCGATCGGCCAGGAAGCACTCAGACGGATGCCGGCTGCCTAGCGGCCCGCCTGGCGAGCCACGTCGCCGGGATGATCAGCGCGGTGACCAGCGCCACGAACCCGAGCGACACCACGAGAGAGCTGACGTGCGCGAGCCCGCCCACGATCGGCGGCCCGGCGAGGAACCCGGTGTAGGCGATCGTCGTGACGAGGCCGAGCTCGCGTTCGCCGCCGCTGCCGTCGGCGCGTTTGCCGGTTTCGCTCGCGAGGTCCATGACCACGGGGAACGAGAACGCGAGCCCCAGCCCGGCCAGGCCGAACCCGAGGTACCCGGCTGCGGGAACTGGCACGGTGGCGGTGAGCGCCAGCCCCATCGCGGCGAGCCCACCGCCCGCGGCGAGGAGTCGGTGGGGCCCGAGCGTGCGTTGGATCGGTTCCCCGAACCACCGTGCGAGCGCCATCGTGATGGAGAAGCCCGCATAGGCGTATGCACCCGCCGCGTCACCCATGCCGCGCTCACGAACCATGAACAACGCCGACCAGTCTGCCGCCGCCCCTTCCGCGATGGCACTGCACAGCGCAACGCTCGCCAACAACCAGAGAACCGGGCTCTTGAGCACGTTGCTACGTTCAGTGGCTTCTTCCCTATGGCGCTCCCCCACTCCTCCGGGAATCTTCTTCGCGATGAGCGTCGTGATGATGAGCCCGACCACTGCGGCCATGAGGAAGTGCTTCATGGGTGTCCAGTGCGCCTGAGCGGCGGCGGCGCTGCCCAACGACCCGATGAGGCCGCCGAAACTGAAGCCCGCGTGGAACTGCGGCATCAACGACCGTTGCAGGTCACGGACGACGACGACCGCAGCGACGTTCATCGACACGTCCATCGCTGCGACGCTCGCACCAAGCGCGATGAGAGTCAGCCCGAACTGCACCGTTGACTGCGATAGCGCAAGCACGGGCAAAAGGAGCGGACTGAGGAGGCTGCTCGCTATCAGAACCCCGCGCGACCCGTGAACCGCGCAGATCCGTGCGGCGACCGGTGCCGTGACGGCCAGGCCGACACTCGCCCCGAGCAGCGCCAGGCCGAGGCTGCCCACCTCTGCGCCGATCTGCTCGGCGAGCGCGGGCACGCGAGAGGCCCAGGTGCCGAAGACGGCGCCGTTCAACAGGAAGACGACGAAGGTGGCCAGGCGTGGGGACATGCGTTCCAGCATGACTGAAGCGCTTCAGAGTCGCCAGGTAATTCGGTGCGATCTCTCGCATACGATGCTTTCCGTGGAGTCCGATCGCCGACGCAGGCCGACGCTGGACACCGTCGCCGCAGCGGTCGGGGTTTCCAGGGCAACGGTGTCGAACGCGTACAACCGGCCCGACCAGCTCTCGTCGTCGTTGCGCGAACGCATCCTGGAGACGGCGCGCTCTCTGGGCTATGCGGGCCCTGATCCCGTTGCACGCTCTCTGGCCACACGGTCGTCAGCTGCCGTGGGTTTCATGCTGCCGCAGGGCCTGTCCGGCGCGTTCTCGGATCCGGCGCTGTCCATCGTGCTCGACGGCCTGGCCTCAACCGTCGACGGCCACGACCACAGCCTCGTCCTGATGCCCGGTGACTCCACGGGAGGCCCACGTCCCTCGATCGTGTCACGCGCACAGGCGGACGTCATGGTGGCGTACTCGCTCCCGGACTCCGCACCGGCGTTGGACGCGGTGGCCGCCCGCGGGCTTCCGCTGGTGGTGATCGACCAACCGGTGCTGCCGGGCTCGGCACGGGTCGAGGTGCAGGACCACCTGGGCGCATCGCTCGCGGCGTCGTTCCTGCTCGAGCTCGGTCACTCCTCGTTCGGCATCCTGACGTTCTCGTTACACCCGGACGGCGTATCCGGCCCCGTTTCCCACGAGCGCCGTTCGGCCGTGCCGTTCCGCGTGAGCCGCGACCGCCTGGGCGGCTACCTCGACACTTTGGCAAAAGGCGGGGTCCAACCGGACAATGTTCCGGTGTGGGAGGCGCGCGGCAGTGATCGCGAGCTCGGACGTCTCGGCGCGCGGTGGTTGCTCACCCGCACGCCACGCCCGAGCGCTCTGCTGTGCGCGTCGGACCAGCTGGCCTTCGGCGCCCTCCAAGCGGCCCGCGACCTGGCCTTGACCGTCCCGCGAGACGTTTCCGTCGTCGGCTTCGACGACGTCCCCGAAGCGACCTACAGCGACCCGCCGCTGACTACCGTGCGTCAACCCCTGGCCGAGAAGGGCCGCAGAGCGGGCGAGCTGGCACTGAAGTTACTGGCCGGCGGCAGACCGCCGCGGCCCACGAGACTCGATGTTTCCCTCGTGCAGAGAGCCTCGACGGCCCCACGGACGTGATACGCGTCACGTTTAGAGCGTTTTCGTCACCCATTTGGACGTAGGGCGGAAACAGTCGATCGACTTCGGACGATGTGTCCGTTGGGGGCAGCGGCGACCACGGTTCGTGGCCGCTTCGGTCTCCTCAAGCCTCCGTAGCTCAGTGGAGAGAGCGAGGGACTTCTAATCCCGAGGTCGCAGGTTCGAATCCTGCCGGGGGCGCAAAAATGCTGGTAGAGAGCTTATGGGCCGATCTTCTAGGAGATCGGCCCAGTGCTTATCCAGCAGTTTCACTCAGTCGGCTTCAGACCTTCCAGGGCGTCCGCCGCCCGGTGGCCCACCGACTTGCGGTTCATGTAGACGTCCTGAGTCATGCTCACCTGTGCGTGACCGAGGTAGTCGGCGATCTCCCGCGCGGACAGGCCAGCCGCATCGAGCTGCGTCGCGACGAGGTGTCGAAACGCGTGCGGATGCAGTCCTTCCCACTCCGAGCCCGCGAGCACCCCGCGAAGCGCCTTACGAGTGTTGTCCGGGTCGCGTAGCGAGCCCGAGGAGGACGGGAACACCCACTCGCCGGTCGCGGTCTCCCGACGCTTGCGGAGCACGTCCATTGCCCAGTTCGGGATCTTCAACGTCCGCATGCCCGCCATCGACTTCGTGTGTGGCTGGACGAACAGCCCGACGCCCGTGATCCGAATCACCGTGCCTTCCAGTAGGATCACGCCCTCGTGCTCACGGACGCGCGTCCAGTCGAGCGCCAGGAACTCACCAAGCCGAGGACCGACCGCCGCGTGCATGTCCACCAGGTCGATCAGGTCGAGACCGGGCGCCCGCTTGTGGTCGACCAGGTACGCCCGCAGCCGCAGGTAGTCGTCCCACTCGATCTTCGTGAGCTTCTT
Organism: Lentzea roselyniae; assembly: GCF_039537795.1. Lineage (NCBI taxonomy): Bacteria > Bacillati > Actinomycetota > Actinomycetes > Pseudonocardiales > Pseudonocardiaceae > Lentzea > Lentzea roselyniae. Next base: position 86,096 of record NZ_BAABBE010000014.1, on the reverse strand, counting down.
TCTCACCGGCTTGACCTTCTTGCTCTCCCCCAACGCCGCGACCTCGCGGACCGGGTTGGTGGGGATCGCGTCGTACCGGACGTACAGACCCATGATCGCCGTGAGCACGACCTTCGCGTGCTTGGCACTCCCGAGCCCCGCCGTGTCGCGGATCGTCCTCAGCACCCGTTCCGCCGTACCAGTCGTGATCTCGCGGCCCATGAGCGAGCCAACAGCGCCCTTGAGATCGCGATCCCAGGACTCCCGATACGTGCGCTTGGTGCGAGCGGCCTTCTTCGACTCGTCCAGTTCCGCCAGGTACTTCTCTGCGACCTCGGAGACCTTCGTACTGTCGGTGACTTCCTCCCCCACCACGGCGCGGGCACGATCGCGCAGGGCTTCCTTCAGCCGATTCCTGGCCGCGTTCTCGGTCTTCCCGGTCCGCTCGACTGGACGCGTGACACCGTCGTAGTCGCGGTAGTTGGTGAGCGCGCGGACTTTGCCGGCCGGAGTGGGGACGTACCAGATCTCGCCGTACGTCCCCAGCGGCATCGGTTGGCGCGGCATCTCAGGCCGCCCCCTGTGGCTGCGCCTCGAACCACGCCTTGACGTCCTCGGGGACGTAGCGGACGTACTTGCCGATCCGACGTCCAGGCGGGCCGTAGTTCTTCGTCCGCCACTGGTAGAGAGTCTGGGCAGGCACACCGAGAAAGTCGGCGACGTCGTTGATGCCCCACAGCTTGCTCATGATCCGGTCTCCCTTGCGTAAGTGCGTTGGCGTTCTTCCCTTCGGCCTTCTGCGATGGCCAGGGCGAGTTCACGTTCTTCGGGGCTGGCGTAGCCGGTGGCGGCGTACTGCCAGTCATTGACGACCACGACGAGTGCGGGGTCGAAGCCGAGGCGGTCGAGGGTCTCGGCAGCGCGGAACTCACGGCGTTCCTCGCGCAGGTGCTTAAAGGTGGTCGAGTAGCGCTGCGACTTGCTCAGGAAGTGGCCCCGGAAGCCGAGCATGTGCGCCCATCGGCGCAGCTTGAGCTCCTCATAGAGCGGGTTGGCTCCGAGGTCCCAAGCGGTTTGGATCATCCGGCGGTGGTGGTCGGAGACTCGCAGCAGCTCGATATCCAGTTCGGACCGGATGGGCTTGTCCGCAGCTTCGCTCTTGCCGGTGCCCTTGGTGGCGTACTTGGCCACGTAGGAAGCCAGGCGAGATTCACTGATCTCACCGTCCTCTTCGACGTTGTGAGCGTTGCTAGCGCGGATCTGCCGGACGTCGACCTGCTCGCCCCACACGACCCGAAGCGGCGTGCCGTCCGGCCGTGGCACGTCCAGCGCAACAGCGCGGGCAGCCTCGCGGATGCAGTGCTCAAGGAGTTCGGTCGTGGCCCACAGCGGGGTGGCGTCGGTGGCGCCCTCGGGTCCGTCGACACGCACGACAGCGTGAAAGTGGACCAGGCCACGACGCTGGTACTCCGCGACCTTCGCGTACGAGACGCGAGCGTGGTCGCCGAACTCGCGCACGGTGAGCCCGACCGACTTCGCGAGCGTGCGGCGCAGCGCTTGGGCGAAGCGTGCCCACAGGGCGCCCACGTTGGCCTGCCACAGGATCGTGCCGACGTAGTCGTAGTTGTCTGGGTTGATCGGCGTACCGATATTCGGGTCGGCTGGGTGGTGGTAGGCACCGCAGCCACAGGGGACTGTCTTGCCGCGTGCGGTGCGGCGAGCGCTGTGGACCTTGCCGAAGCTCGGGGCGGTGAGCGTGGCGAACACGCGAGGCTTCTCACCCACCGTGGCAGGGATGCCCTTGGAGCCGCCCGCGAGCCCGGCATGCAGCAGGTGGTAGGCGTCTGCGGCGTAGCGGTCCGAGCAGGCCGGGCAGACGGACTCGCGGCGGTTGCCGCACGGGACGAAGACGTTGCCGCCGTAGTGCGCGAGCACGTTCCCGGTTTGGGCGTGGTGGAGCTGCCAGGCTCCGAACAGCGTAATGGGCTGAGCGCAGCCACCGATACGGACGACCTTCTCGCGCCAATCCTGGTAGTCCGCCTCACGCAGGCGAGCGGCGATGCGGTCAGCGAGCGAGAGCACCACGACGGTAGTCCTCCTTTCGTTGGGGCAGCGTGAGAAGCGGGGCACGGCTCGGGGAAGTGGCCGTGCCCCGCTCATGTGGGCAGGTGAGGGGTTGTCCTGCCGGGGTCAGGTGAAGGCGTGCCCGTTGCGCTGCTGGACCTCTGCGGCGATCTGAGCAGCCATCGCGGGCGCGACCTTGACCACCTCGCGGACGTCCTCAGCGGTCAGATCACGGCCCGCCGCAGCAACTTCCGCAGCTTTAGCCCGCACTGGGCCAAGTACGGATTCAGGTAGCCGCAGCGGTTTCGCTGTCGGCGGCACGACGCGCGGCACTGGCGCTACGAGTGCGGTCGATGGTTCGGCCGGCCGCGCGGTGCGGGCGTCGCGGTAGGCGCGGGTGATGGCCTCGTTGAACTTGTGCTGGATCACCGGCATGACTTCGGCGACGCCGAACACCACCACGGGCACGATGATGTGGATGGCGAGGTTGCCGCCGTCGAACGGTTCGGTCCCGGCCAGCCAGGGTGCGAGCGCGGGCCAGACGTTCATCACCAGCGTGGAGGACAGCAGTACTTTCTTGAGCCGCCCGGCCCAGACGTCAGTGAGGGTGAGGCCACGCGAGAGGATCTCGGCCTCGAACATCAGCAGCATGATCAGGATTCCCGCGAGCATCGGTTCGGCGAGCCACGCGGCCCACCACAGTGGGTCGGTGTGGGTGCGGTGCCCGGCCAGGAAGTCCTGGACACCAGCGGTCGTGAACGCGAGACCGAGCGCGAGGAAGAACCACATGCCGCGCGTGATCGTCCGCCGCTGGGCTTCGATGCGGACCGCGACCATGTCGGGGTCGTCCACCAGGCCTCGCAGGTGGGCGGATTCGGCCCTCTTACGGCGCAGGTCAACGACTCGTTTCGTGACCCCGGCCGCCTCGTTGATCTCGTCAGAGTCGTTGTCCTGCATGGGGTTTCAGCTCCCTTCGTGGAAATGGCGTGCGTTCCAGCGCCACTCGGCGGCAGTGGCTTCGAGCAGGCCCGCGACCTCATTGCAGATCTCGGCCGCACGCGTGTGCTCGGCCGTGGTGGGTTCCTCGCGCCGTTCAGCGAGCCCTTTGGCCAGCAGCGCGGAGAGTTCGTCGGTGAGGTGTGGAAGGCGTGCGTCGAGTTCGTGCATGGCCTCGTTGAGCACGGGTTCACCGTCCTTCGCGATGCTCAGCCGACAGCCGCGCCCAGTGATCGGACTCGTCGGCGTAGAGCACCCGCAGCTGGTGAGCGAGTTCGGCCGCCTCGGTCGCGTAGGGCTCGGGCAGGGTGCCGTTGTCGTCGGCGTGGTGGCGGATCAGGTCGTCGTAGTCGTCAGCGAGCCGCCGCACCGAGGTGGACTCGCCGGGGCGCAACACTGCGGTCATCGCGCTCAGATCCTTTCCCTGTCGAGGTCGGCGAGACGCCGGTAGTACTCCGACAGCTGCCCGTACAGGCCGGAGATCTCGTCGGCGACGTTGGCGAACTGCCGCCGCTCATCCGAGGTGACCGGGCCGTGACCGATGCGGTAGCAGCGCATGATCAGGTCGTTGCGTTCGTCGAGGAGCTGTTCCACGCGGGCCATCGCGTCGAACGCGTCGTCGGTGATCATCGGGGCCTCCTGATCCGCAGTGCCGACCAGCGCTCCAGCAGGCCGTTCCCGCCCGGTGTGAGGGTGAGCCGGTGCACCTCGCGGGTGATCGCTCCGTGGCGCAGCGGCAGGACCGGACCGAGCCGGGCGAACCGTTGCGTGAGAAGGCTTTCCGCCACTTCTGCCTCAGCGTCAGGTGCGTAGCGGCAGCGTTCGCCCGGCTCGATACGGACGATGCGGTCGTTGTGGTCCAAGCGCCCGTAGCGGCCGTCACGGATCTCTGCGAGAAGCTCGGCCGCCAGGTCGGGTTTGCCGCCGAACCCGAACGCACGCGCGGCCTGGCGCGCCAGGACGGTAGCCGCGGCTTCGATCGAGTTACCGCTGAACAGGTCGATCTGACCAGGGTCGTTCGCGGCCGGCAAAAAGCGTCGGGTCATGACCGCTCACCTCCACGCACCCGCTCGTGGAAGTCGCGGCCGAGGGTGGAGCTGATGAACAGCGTCAGCACGTGGTCACGAGGAGGCCAGCCGTCCACGTTCACCCACCGGCCCCGGCCGGGCACCAGCACGCGAGCCCCGAGCAGCGCGGTGACGGCGTGCTGGTCGCCGAGGTCGAGCCGAACGCCGGTGCGGGCGTCGGTGAGCCGGTAGGCGCGGTCGAGGGTGAGCGAGAACCCCAGCGCGTTGTCGTCGACCTCCGCAAGCAGCCGCAGCACCGTGGCCGGGTCGAGGTCGCGGCAGCGGGCCAGCCACGAGGCCGGGGAACCGGGACCCGTGAGGCGGGGCAGCGTGGTCATCGTGACCACCGCCGGTCGGTCTCCTCGCGCTGGTACAGGCTGCCCAGCGTTGCTTTCAAGCCCCACAAGCCCAGCCCGACAGCGAGCACCGCGAGAATGAACGCGCCGTTGAAGCCGCCCCACAGGTACAGCACGACCAGCACGGCCGCGCCGACGGCGGCCCATTTCACGATCTGCCAGCACGCCCAGAAGGCGAATCCGATCCTCCACATGTCAGGCCACCACCTTCAGGCCGCCCGCGCGGCCGGTCGTCACGAAACTGATCAACTCGCCGATCTCCGCGTCGTCCACATAGGCCGCGCGCACCCGCATGGGCAGCCGCGACTTCGGCCGCAGCACGTAGCCGATTCCCGCCGTAGCGGGGTCGTTCGGAATCTCGTCCGCCAGCGCGCCACGCAGCCGGGCGCCGTCGCCCAGGACCATGTCCGGGTGTCCGGCCGTGGTGACCCGCAGGCAGATCCGCACGGTGAACAGGTCCCGGATCGGCACCGTGTCCTTGGTGGGCTCCTGGACGTAGCCGAGCATCGAATGCCCGGTAGCCCGGCCCTGTGTGCCCACAATGGACAGCAACTTGCGCAGCTCCTTCGCGACCGCGTAGTCACCGAAGGACAGCAGCGCGCCCAGCTCGTCCATCACCAGCAGGTTCAATGGCGTCTCCACGCTGGGCGTGAACTTCCGCTTTCCCTGCTCCGCCAACGACTCCTCGGTCTCCCGCAGGTCCTCCACGAACGCACGGACCACCGAGACGCAGTCGTCCAGATCCGAGGCGTAGGCGTGTGAGATGCCCTCGGCCTTGGTCAGCTCCATGCGCTTGGGGTCCAGGGTGTGCAGCCGCACGAGGCCGTCGCGGATCATCGGCGCGAGCGAGCGCAGCGGACCCCACGCGAGCGAGCCCTTACCCGAGCCAGTCGCGCCCGCGACGAGCCAGTGCTGACCGATCAGCGGTTCGCACCAGTCCCCGCCGAACTCGTTCTCACCGAGGAACAACGCGGACAGGTCCACCGCGTCGCTGTCCCACAACATCGCCGGGGCCTCGATCACCTCAGTGAACGACTCGCGGCGTTGCACGATCAGCGCGAGCACCTGCGGTTTGATCCGCTCGACCCCGACCCGTTCGGCGTTGAGCGCCACCGTGAGCGCGTCGGCCTTGTCCTGCCACTGCGCGGGAGTCTGGCCCGGCACCATGCGCACGTAGACCGTGTCCACAGTGGCCGACGATGACCGCACCTTGATCACACGCGGGACCTGCTGAACGCCGGTCTTGCGATGCGCCGGAGCCAACTCGCACGCTGTGGTGACGTCACGCCAGCGGCTACCGGAGTAGCGCGAGAACCACCGGCGCCGCAACGACCGCAGATGCGGGGCCGCGAACCGGTCGAAGCTGTCCGGATGCGCCCGGTACCAGGCCAGCAGGCCCGCCGTGGTGCTGCCCACCGCGACACCGGTCGGAGTCGGCCCGAACTGCAGCGCAGACCCCGCCAGCGCCAGCGGCACACCAGCCTCGACCGGGTTGCGTACCGCCCACTTGATCGCCCGGACCTCTCCCCCAGGCTTGCGATTCGAATAACTCTTCATATCAACCCCTTGTGCGTGATCGGGTCGGCGAACCAGCCCCGGCAAATCACGCGGATTCATCGGGGCCGATCACGCCATCGGGAATTCCGTCACTCGGGACGGACTTTCGGAGCCACGTCGGTCACTCCCACCAGCAAATCCCCGGTGGCCAGACGTGCCCTCTCGTACAACCTCTTGAACTTGCCGGAGTTCGTCGGGATGCCCCGCAGCGTCTCCCGCAGCTGCGTCATCGCGGCAGTCAGTTCCTCGGTCGCGTTGTCCACCTGAATGCGGCTCATGTCAGAGGCCCCATTCCCGCGACACCAGGTCGCCCTCGTGCTTCTTGGCTTCCTGGCGGACCGAGTCCAGCGCGGCGAAGGCCTTACGGTGCATGGACTTCAGCTCGTCCTGCGTCGGCACCGTGAACCCGGTGTGCGTCGCGGAGTCGTCCACCCGGTCGATCACCTTCATGACCGTCGTGAACGCTTCCTCGACCATGTCCATCGCGCCGATAAACTCGCCGTACTTGCGAATAGCCCGCGCATTACGGATGTCAGCGATGATTCCGGCCATTCGTTCACCCTTCCTTTTCGTTGAACCACGAAGACCCCCGGAAACGGGCTGTACAAGACACTTCAGCGCCGGGGGCCAACGTCATCCCCGGTGCACACGGCACCGGAAAAAGGCATGGGTGTATCCACTATGGAATTCTCAAAGGACGAACGGGAACCACTGCTATTCGGCAACGCCGCCTATCCCGCGTGGATCACGCAAGGTGGTTCGACGGGCCACAGAGGCCCTGCACTACGGACGCACGGGGGCGTCAGGCGAGCTTGCGCAGCCCAAGGGCGCGGTACGCGACACCCGCGACGTTCTCGCCACGGCCGTTGCGGAACGAGTAGAACGACGCGCGAGGGTCGATCAACTCGACCGAGTCGCCGTCCTCGAACTCGTCACCGGGGTCGGTCGACAACGTCACGCGGATCTCCTCCCCCTTCTGCCCCGGCTGCTTCTTGAACAGCGACACCACGTACTGGCTCGCACCGTCCTGGTCCGTCACGATCTCGGTGTGACCGTCGACCTCACGCGTCTTCAGCTCCGGCGCCTCGGTCAACATCAGACGCGTCTCCGACATGTCCAGCTTCTGGTTCTTCATCGCAACCTCCATCAGTACGTTGACCCACACTAATATAGCTCAACCTATGTCATCACTTCCTGCTCCGATCGGGTGATCTATGTCAGGCTGGTGCAACGACTAGAATCGAGGAATGAGCGAGACCGTGGGCGTTGCCGCCTACCAGCGCGTCGTTAACACGATCAAGGCCGCAATCCGAGGCGGCAGTCTTGCGGTGGGAGACAGGCTGCCTGGAAACCGCGCGCTTGCCGACGAGCACGGTGTAGCTCTGGGCACTCTTCAGAAGGCACTCAAGGTGCTCCAGGACGAGGGCTGGCTGGTGACCACCCCGACGGTCGGTACCTTCGTCAAGGCCATCCCCGATCAGGATGAGCGCGGTGGCGATCTCGCCGCGATCCTGAGGCAACTCGACGTGCTCCAGGCCAAGGTGGACGACGTATCTAGCCGTCTTCGTCGGCTGGAGGACGCTGCGGAGCGCTCGTGATCGCGCCCTGTTCGAGGACACTCAGCCTGGCATCCAGGCCGTCCACGTGCGCTTCCAGGCGTAGGAGCCTTCGGAGGATCGGGGCCAGTTGGTCCGGGTTCGCGTTCATGTCATCAACTCTCATCCTTCGAGCTGACCTCAACCCGGAAAAACTTTCCGGGGTCCCTCGCGCGAAGTTCGAGAGGCTTGCTTCATGCGTGGCATGACGGAGTCCCTGACCATCGGTGAACGCGTCGCGTGGTACCGCCGCAGGCGCGGCCTCTCACAGGAGGTTCTCGCAGGCCTCGTCGGTCGCACTACCGACTGGCTTCAGAAAGCGGAGAACAACCGTATCCAGCTCGACCGCTTGTCGCTGATCCGAGCACTTGCGGAAGCCCTAGATGTGCCCGTAAGCGATCTGCTTGGTGAGCCGACGCTGCTCGACTGGACCTCTGAGTCAGGCACACAGACCGTGCCGGCATTGCGTGCCGTCCTGATGGACTACAGCCAGCTATCCCCACTGCTGTTCACCGGACCGCAGCACGGTGACGTCATCGGCCCGGACGAGCTCCAGCGGCAAGTCGGCAGCATCTTCTCCGCCTACCAGGCGTCCAGGTTCGGGTATGTGACCGCACGTCTCCCCCAGCTGCTGAAGGACGCTGTCAGCGCGAGCCGAGCCCATGAAGGTGTTGACCTCCAGCGCGTACGCGGCCAGCTTGCGCTCTGCTACCAGGCAGCCGCGTCAGTGCTTACCAAACTCGGAGAGGCCGATCTCGCGTGGGTAGCCGCAGAGCGCGGCTTGCGCGAAGCCGAAGCAGCCGGGGACCGTCTGATCCTCGGATCGTTGCTCCGATCCGTCACTCACAGCCTTCTCTCGACAGGCCAGTTCATTCCCGCGGTGAGCTTGGTTGAGCGCGCTTCGGACGTTCTTCGGCCCGAGCTTCGTTCTGCGGACGGACCGCTGCTCTCGATCTACGGCTCCCTGTTCCTCGCAGGCGCCATGGCGGCCTCACGCAGCGAAGATCGTGCGACCACGCGCACTTTCCTCGACGAGGCCCAGCACGCCGCCGATAGGCAGGGCACCGACGCCAACCACCTGTGGACAGCTTTCGGGCCAACGAATGTGGCAATCCACCGCATGAACACGGCCATGGAGCTAGGAGACGTGCAGGTCGCGCTTGATCTCGGCCCTACACTCGACACCTCCGGACTGCCCCTCGAACGGCAGGTCCGGCATGCGCTCGATCTCGCTCGTGCCTACAACTTGCGTAATCGATCCGACGACGCACTCGCGATCCTCCTAGATGCCGAGCAGATCGCCCCGGAACAGGTGCGTCACCACTACCTCAGCCGCCAACTCGTGTTGTCGTGGATGCGCACGCAACGCACCAGCCCCACGTCGTTGCTCGCGGGACTCGTCGACCGCATGAAGTTGCGCTAGCCGCGTAGGGTCGTCCTCGTGGGTAACACGGCAGACAACTTCGCAACGCCTCGGATGGCTGCCGGGGCGTTGTTCGTTGACGGCGACCGAGTGCTGATGGTGCGGAAGACCTACGGCGAGCGCTGGGACCTCCCCGGCGGCTATGTCGACAACGGGGAGTCACCTGCAGCCGCGTGCAAGCGCGAGATCTCGGAGGAACTCGGACTCGACTGTCAGGTCGTTCGACCGCTGGTGATTGACTGGGCGCCTCGCGAGTCCGAAGGCGACAAGGTGTTGTGGATCTTCGACTGCGGCCAGCTTGGTACGGAGTCAGCACGTATCCGCCTCGACCCGACTGAACTCGATCATTGGGAGTGGGTCCCGATCGAACGTGTCCCCGACCGCGCGATCCCTCGGCTGGCACGTCGCATCCGGCACGCCTACGACGCCTACACGTCTGGCGAGGTCATGTACCTCGAACACGGAACCCTTCCCGTTCCGGTGGGTGGCGAAGGTGCCGGATGACCTGCCGAAGCACTCTGTGAGCGTGGCAGGAGTCGTAGTCGACAGCTCCGACCGCGTGCTTGCCATCCGACGCCGAGACAACGGCGACTGGCAGGCACCAGGCGGAGTTCTTGAACTCACCGAGTCCTTTGAGGACGGCCTACGCCGCGAGGTCGCAGAGGAAACCGGTGTCAGTATCGAGGTCGAACGGCTCACCGGTGTCTACAAGAACCTGACTTTAGGCGTCGTTGCCCTTGTTTTTCGTTGTCAGCCAACGACCTCTGCAGCCGAGCGCACCGACGAAGCATCCGAGATTCGCTGGATGAGCCTGGACGAAGTGCGTGAGTATATGAGCCCGGCGTTCGCCGTCCGGGTTCTGGACGCGTTCGCTACTCAGACCAGCGTCCGCACTCACGACGGCGTGAACCTGCTCCGCGCCTAGACCCTCTGTCCTGTGTGTTCAGAGTTTCTTTACTTCATCAAGGCGGCCCCTGCCGGGGCCGCTCGCGCCGCTGTGCCATGCCCGTTCGGCAAGGGCCAGGGGCCCGGCTCCGCCACCCTGACCCGCCGACGGGCAGAGGCGCGACCGACCCCGGCAGCCGCCGCAGTGAATAGTCTTCGCTAGAGACCGAGTTCGAGTTTCACGGTCGCAACCTTGATCACCAGTCGCCGCGAGTTGTTCGCCACAGGCCGGAATCCATAGTGCTGATAAAATGCAGCCGCCTGGTCGTCGATCGCGTCCACCGCGATCAGTCGACCCGACACGATGTCAGCGGCCTCGACTGCCTTAGTCAGTGCGTCGTGCAGCAACTCGCCACCGTGCCCTTGGCCGTGCAGATCTTGGTCGAGGGCGAGCTTTGCTAGCAGGTATCCCGGGACCTCCGTGTTCAGTCCACCAGCAAGCTTCTGGCTCAGGCCTTCACGCGCGACAAGATGAGGAGTGATCGCGTAGTAGGCCACCACGCGATCACTACCTATCGGTGTCCACACGTAGGTCCTAGCCGTACCGCGTTTGCTCGCGTCCACGGCATGAACCTTGAGCCACTCATTAAGAGCAGTGACACCACAGTCGAACTCCATGAGTTCGTGCTGCTCATCAAGCGGTGAAGATGCCCAGTCGTTCACTTGCGCACGTACCCCCGATAACCAGAATTCAGTTTGGCTAGGTTCGGCGCTCGATCGGCCACGTCCAGTGCAGCCATGAGTTCATCAAACTGCTCAGCAGGCATGATCGTTACGTCGGCACGGGTTAGCACCTTGTCCGCTGCGTTAGCAGCAGCCTCGACGACGAACGAGCTCGTAGTCTGCCTGTTCAGTTCAGCTGCCCGCTCAACACGGGCTTTCACAGCTGGATCTAGCCGTACCTCCAAGCGCGCTTCCTTGATCGACATACAGCCCCTCCGACAGCGTTTATACGGGAACGCCACATCGAGTGTACGGCACTTGTACGGACAGAGCGAGGGGTCATGGTGTCGCCTAGGCGACAGGAGGTACTCAGGTACGTCTAGCTGCGCGACGCATCCAGGCCCGCCATAGGCCCTGCGAACAGGGGAAACACGCCCACACGGGCCCGGACAGAGAGTCCCCCGCCACCCCTGCTCCCGGCAATCGTTTAACACCTGGAGGGGTGTGCCAAGAGCGCTTCGCGTCGCTGCGCGATGGCCTACGGCCACTCTTGACACACCCCTCCAGGAGCTAAGCGCAGCAGGGACAAGGGGACCGGGGAGGAGTGGTCGCCACATGCAACGGTGACGATCTTGCGGTTACCTGCGATAGAGACAGACGTCAGCGACAGTGCTGACGGGCCGTGCGCCGAGAGGAGCTCCCATGAGCGAGGAACGCGCTGTTCGGATCATGAACGCCATCGGCGGTGACTTCCATGGACCTAGCTCCGACCTCATTTGGCGTATCGAGACTCTGCTTGGCGCAGAAGACGAGGTCTACGTCGATGCACGATTGATGTCCTTCGACGGCACTCACGGCGGGGTAGCCGTGGTTCTCACGCCAACCCGCGTGATTCATGCGAAGTGGTCAGCTCCAGCTCAGCGTGACGGTCGTCAGTCAACCGCACGTGTCGAGACATGGGCACGGAAGGGCTTGCTGACCGCAAGCATTGACGCCGGCCAGGAAGGCGACGGGGTCAACGCAGACGGTGACTGGGCACGCGACTGGGGAGAGGATTGGCCGTACGGCGGCGTGCTGAGCCTCTGGTACGAGGGGCGCGAGCAACCGCTTAAGCTCCCACTCGACAGCAGGACTTCCCGCAGGAAGCACTTCCGAACGCTCTTGCCTGCTCTTCTAGCTGATCTCAGTCAGTAGCACAGACGAAGATCGTTTCCAGTGGTTATCTAGGTCAAACGACGCCAGACAACCACCAACGACCGTCCAAACTGACCCTCCAGATTCGCGATCCGCGCACGTCAGGGGCTACGACGGCAGACGACCACGAACACCGCGAGATGTGGCTCTCTAATCCCGAGGTCGCAGGTTCGAATCCTGCCGGGGGCGCTCCACGAAGTGGCCTCTGACCTGCATGGACAGGTCAGAGGCCGTTTTCTTTTCGATCTTGCGTCTGGTGGAGTAGCGAGGGATCAGCACCGGCTGCACCAGCCGGCGCCGTTCCACACCGGTGCGCGCGTTGATCAGAGCGATCAGCAGGTCGACCGCCTCATCCCCCACCCGGTCCGGCCGGAGGCTGACCGTGGTGACGGCCGGAGTCGTCGTCGCGTAGTCCGGATCTTCGCTGATGCACGCCACCAGCAGGTCCCGCGGCACCCGGAGCCCGTGCTGCCGGGCGGCGGCGAGGATGTTGTGGCCTGAGTCGGAGTAGACGCCGACGATGGCGTCGGGTCGCGGATCGCGGTTGAGCAGCCGGCCGACCGCGTCGCGTTCGGTCGTGAAGTAGTCGGGCAGTGAGGCGTACTCCTCGACGAGGGCGGGCAGGTCTCGTTCGGCGCACCAGGACGCGTAGGTGCGGCCGATCAGGTGGGGGTACGCGTCGTCGTGGAGGGGCTGGGTCAGGCCGATGTGGCGGGCACCGGCCTTGGTGAGGTGGTCCAGCAGGAGGCGCAGTGCCGCGTCGTGGTCGGCGTCCACCCACGCGTCGCCGCAGCGGGGTTCGGGTGGGCGGCCGTCGCTGACGATCGGGATGCCGCGCTCGCGCAGGAGGGCGCGCACCGGGTCGTCGGCTCGTGGTGCCACGTGGATGACGCCGTCCATCGGCGTGTTCAGCCACATGCACGGCGACAGTGAGCTCGGCATCACCATGAGCATGTAGCCGCGTTCGTGGGCCGCTGCCATCGCGCCCAGCGCGAGCTGGGCGAAGTACGGGATTTCGGTGTACGGGACGGGGAGGTCGCCGTACGTCGTCATCGTCAGGCGGCACCTCCCGGTCGGGAGCCGTGCGTTCGTCGAGGGGCCGTACGGGGCCGTTCACCTCGTTGCATCGGACGCGGCCCGGCGCGCTGCTCATCGCCGGAGGGGTGGGGATCACGCCGATTCGGGCCCTGCTGGAGGAGGAATCGGCCGGCGACGTGGTCGTGCTCTACCGGGTGCGCAGCGAGAGCGACGCCGTGCTGGCCGACGAGGTGCGGGCACTGGTCGAGGAGCGCGGCGGGCGTCTGCACCTGCTCACCGGTCGCACGGCGGAAGGGCTTTCGCCGTTCGAGCCGGAGAGTCTCCGTGCCCTGGTCTCCGACATCACCGAACGGGACGTGTACGTCTGCGGCCCGCCCGCGATGACCTCGGCCGTGCTCAGCTCCCTGCGCGCGCTGAAGGTTCCCCGCCGGCAGGTGCACTCCGAGCGGTTCGGCCTGGCCTGACGAGCGACGGCGGAAGGGCTGGTTAACCTGCCGTGTGGACAAGACGCGGTTGGGCATCGGGCTGGTCATCGGCGTGCTCGTGGTGCAGACGCTGGCCTGTCTGGTGTGGAGTCCTGATGCGACGCTGACCGGGATCGGTCTCGCCTTCAACGCGGTGGCCGCGGTGTCGGCCGGGTTGTTCGTGCGGCGGGGCGGGCGGGCTGCCTGGGTCGTGGCCGGGTGGTGCGCCGGGTTCTTCGGCTGGCACGTGGCGGGGCTCGGCGAGCTGGCCGGCTGGTGGACGACCGGGATGGACGCGGCGTTTCTCGTGGCGTCGCAGTACCAGGTCTCGGTCGTCTACCAGGCGGTGATGGCCACGGCGGCCGGGTTCGCCGTGCACCTGTTGTTGCCTCGGCGCTAGCGCCAGGTGTTGGCCACGTAGGTGTCGAAGCTGGTGGCCGGGCGACCCAGCAGGCGGCTGACGTCGTCGGTCGGGGTGGCGAGCAGGCCGTCGCGCATGGCCTCGAACATGCCGTTCAGTTCGGCTGTCTCCTCCTCGGAAACGCCGTAGGACAGCAAAGTCTCGCGGTACTCGGCCGGGGTCAGCTTGACCAGTTCGATGGTCGGGGAGATCTTCTGCAGCGCCGCGGCGAAGGTGATCGCTTCGGGGCCGGTCAGGTTGTAGGTCTGGCCGTCGTGTTCGCCGTCGGACGTCAGGACGACCGCCGCCACCTCGGCGATGTCCTGGACGTCCACGAACGGTTCCGGCGTGTCGTCGACCGGGAGGGACAGGCGGCCGGCCCGGACCTCGGACTCCCAGATCTCCTCGGAGAAGTTCTGGTTGAAGTTGTTGGCGCGCAGCACGGTCCAGGACAGGTCGCTGGCGTGCAGTGCCCGTTCCGTCGCGGCCATGCCCTGGAACAACTGCTCGGGGGTCTCGTCGAGGCCCCGGCCGGAGAGGGCGACGAGACGGCGGACGCCTTCGGCCTGGGCCAGTTCGACGAACGGGGCAGCCGCGGCCGGGTCGGACGGGGCGATCACGTAGGCCGCGGTGACGCCGTGCAGGGCCGGTTTCCAGGTGGACTCGTCGGACCAGTCGAAACGGATCGCGCTGGAGCGGGAGACCGGGCGGACCTCGACGCCGGACTCTTCGAGGGTGCGGACGACGCGGCGGCCGGTCTTGCCGGTCGCGCCGATGACCAGGATCTCTTGTGACATGGGACCAAGCCAACGCGACGGGGCCGCGATCGACCATGGGTGAAAGTTCATCGATGATGTTCGATCGTTCTTCACTATCCTGGGTGGCATGGAGGCGTTCGACGAACTGCTCCGCGAAGTGCGCGCGGATGGTGCTGGGGTGCGTCGGGTCGAGGTGGCCGGGAGGGAGGTGGTCTCGGGCCTCACGTTGTACGCGGTGGCGTCGGGTTCACTCCGGGTCCTGGACCAGACCGCGAAGGCCGGGGACATCGTTGTGGTGCAGGGAACCGTTGCCGTGGAAGGGCGTGCGACGGTCATCAGCGGTACGTACGACGTGGTGGGGGCAGTGGCGCGCCGGCTCACGGCGGTGTTGCCCGCCGCGTTGGTCGCGCCCGGATCCGACGAGTGTGCGGACTTCTACTCGAACGTCGGCACCGCGTGGCCGGGTGTGGTGGCGGATCGGCTGCTGGACTGGATGATGGTGTGCGCGCTGCGGGAGTGGTTCGACCGCGAGCACGGCACCGGGTGGCTGGCGGCGCTCGGGGACGAGGTGGTCGGGCCGGTCCTGCGGGCGATGCACGCGGAGCCGGCACGGGCCTGGACGCTGGCGTTGCTGGCCAAGGAGGCAGGGGTGGCGCGGACGACGCTCGCCGGGCGGTTCGCGCGGCTGGTCGGGGTGCCGCCGCTGACGTACCTGACCGAGTGGCGGATGGCCCTGGCCGCGGACTTGCTGACGGAGTCTTCCGCGACGGTGGCCGCGGTGGCGCGGCAGGTCGGGTACGCGGACGCGTTCGGGTTCAGCGCCGCGTTCAAGCGCGTGCAGGGCGTGAGCCCTAGCGAGTGCCGCAGCCGGTGCGTCGCGACTGCGTGACGTCCAGGCAGCAGCGGACGAACTCGGCGGCGGCCTCACCGGCGTCCGGCAGCCAGGCGACGCCGACCTCACTGGGACTGATGCCGGTCACCGGTACGCAGTCCACGATCTCGTCCCGGTGAGCCAGCGGATGAGCGGAAGACAAGGCCGCGCAACGAGGTTCGGTGAACAACGACCGGACGCCGAACGCATCCTGGCCGGGGAAGGGCAACCGCAGCACCGCGACGGGCACCTCGGCGCTGGCGAGGCCCGCGGTCGGGTCCGTCCACGACGCCTGCCGCAGGTCGACCTGCCAGTCCGGCCTGCGTCGCGCGAAGGCGGCGACGATGTCCGGCGTGGCCTCGTTCGCCGCACCGGCCAGGAAACCGACGCGCAGCACACGCGCGGCGCTCCTGGTGTCGCGCACCGCGGTGTCCCAGTCGGCGAGCACCGGTGGCACCCGCGCGGCGAGGGTGTGGCCGGCCTCGGTGAGCGTCATACCGGTGCTGGACCTGGTGAAGAGCCGCACGCCCAACTGTGATTCCAGGTGCTTCAGCTGCTTTGTGAGCGATGGTTGTGACACGAAGAGCCGATGCGCCGCGCGCGTGAGGTTGCCCTCCTCGGCGATGGCGGCGAAGTACCGCAGCAGTCTCGTGTCCACGTCCATGCCGTCAGGTTATGGAGATGGACATCAACCTCAGGTGAGCACACGAGAGAGTTGGTGATCTACCAAGTCTTCCGCAGCTTCCGGCGTGACCTGACCTATCAGCACCTGAAGCATCAGGCCGTCGACGAACGCCAGCAACGCCATCGCGTCCCGCTTCGGATCACCGCCGGGACGCACCGCGGTGATCATCCCCACCAGCCACGCCACCATCTGCTCGTTGCCCTCGTGCAACGGCACTCCGAGACGCGGCTCGACCACGGCCTGCGCCAGGAACGCCGCGAGCACCGGGGCCTCCGCGCGGGCGGCGGGACTCAGGGGCAGGAGCTCGAGCAGGATCGCGCGCAGGTACTTCGCGGGGTCGTCCGAGTGCACCGCGCCCAGGCGGGCGGCCACGCGTTCGCTGATCAGGTCGAACGCGAACATCAGCATCTCGTCCACGGTCGCGAAGTAGTGCTGGACGCGCCCCATGGACACGCCCGCCTCCGCGGCCACGTGACGCAGGCTCACCGCGTTCAGGCCTCGTGCGGCGATCACCCGGCACACGGCGTCGCCGATCTGGCGGCGGCGTTCGTCGTGGTCGACCTGCTTGGGCATGCGACATCTCCAATGCGATCGCATTGCATCCTACGCACGACCTGTTTTACGATGCGTTCGCATTGCAAAAACGTCAGGGGGACGTCATGCAGCTCTGGGACTTCGCCGCACTCACCTACTACCGCGTGCTCGACCGGTTCGCAGGGACGCTCAACACGCTCGCGGTCGACAAGCTCGAACTGGAGCCCGGCGAGGCCGTGCTCGACATCGGGTGCGGGACCGGGGCGTCGATCCCCGCGCTCGTGGAAGCCGTTGGGCCGCAAGGACGTGTGGTCGCGATGGACTTCAGCCCGCGCATGGTGGCCATCGCCAGGAGACGGGCGGCGAAGTGGCCGAACGTCGAGGTGCGCCTGGCCGACGCGTGCAGCACCGACCACGGGGCCGGGGAGTTCGACGCGGCGGTGGCGCTCGGGACGTTCAGCGCGATGCCCGACGTGCCTGCGGCGATCGCGAACGCGGCCGACGCGCTGAGGCCGGGCGGGCGGTTGTTCGTGTTCGACGTGCGGCTGGCCAGGAAGACGCGGACGACCCGGTTCCTGCGGGCCGCCTACCGGAGGATCGCCGGGTTCACCGGCGCCGACGTCGTCGAGGAGCTCCGGAACGTGTTCGAGCGCGTGGAACCGGTGTTCCGGGTCGAAGGTGAGACCACCACGGTGGTCATGGCCAGGAAGCTCACGGATACGGCCACGGGTTCGGCGTGCACACCTTGCCGTCCTTCGGGATGACCGCGCCCTGGGGAACGCCGTTCGTGATGCGGACGATCTCGTCGTTGGACACGCTGAACGTCTGCTGCATCATCACCGGAGCGGGGGCACCCGAAACCTCGCAGGCGCGGTGGCCCTGGCCGAAAGCGTGGCCGGTTTCGTGGTTGACCACGTACTGGCGGTACGAGGTCAGGTCCGGGAGGAACGCGACGGCGCCGCGGAACCAGCGGGCTGCGCTGAGGAAGACGAGGCCGCCCTCCCGGCACGAGACGTCGACCGGGATTTCGTAACCGCACACGGCACGCGCGGTCTGCTGCGAGGTCAGCCTGATCCGCAGCGAGGCGGGGCCGGAGACGCGTTGGACCGAACGGGCGCCGCGCGCCGTCCAGCCGCGCGGGTCGGCGAGAGTCGCGTCCACGAAGGACGCGAAGGCCTGTTCGTCGACGGTGATGCCGTCCTCGACCTCGACGGCGTAGGTGCGCAGCGGGCCCGTGCCGACGACCGGACCCGATCCCGGGACCACGTGGAACGTGCCGGTGCCCGACACCGGGTATTCCGGGCCGTCGGGCAGCTCCGAACTGGAGGTGTAGACACGAGGTGGCGGGGCCGCGGAGGAAGGTGGGGCCGGAGAAGACGGGGCCGCGGAAGAAGGTGTGACGGAGGACGGCGTTGTGGTCGGGGCGGCCGCTGGGGAAGTTTCGCCTGCCAGTTGGGATGTCGTGAGCAACAGCGCGGTCAGTGCCGTCGCCCCCAGGACCAGGTGCACCTTCATGACGACAAGCCTCGCCGGAACTGATGAAGAACCTGTTTACGTTCCGCTTGACTGTCGTGAAGGACTGCATACTGCAGTGGTGTGTGCCCACATCCTCGTCGCCGAGGACAACGTTCACCAGGCGGAGCTCGTGCGCCGGTACCTCGAGCACGACGGGCATTCGGTGGTGGTCGTGCACGACGGCCGGGCGGCGATCGACGAGACGCGACGGCGGAACCCCGACCTGCTGGTGCTGGACGTGATGATGCCGCTGGTGGACGGCATCGACGTGATGCGCGCCATCAGGACCGAGTCGGACGTGCCGATCGTGCTGCTGACCGCACGGTCCACTGAGGACGAGGTGCTGCTCGGGTTCGACCTGGGTGCGGACGACTACATCACCAAGCCGTTCCGGCCGCGGCAGATGGTGGCGCGGGTGCGGACGATCCTGCGGCGCACCGGGCGGGCGCGCGAGACCAGCGCGACAGTGCTCAAGGTCGGCGACCTGACCATCGACCCCGTCCGGCACGAGGTGCACATCAAGGACGAGCTCATCAGCCTCACGCCCGCGGAGTTCCGGTTGCTCGCCAAGATGGCAGCGCAGCCGCAGCGGGTGTTCACGCGGGAGCAGTTGCTGGAGGACGGGTTCATCACGGCACGCACGGTCGACGTGCACATGATGAAGCTGCGGCGCAAGATCGAACAGGATCCGCGCCGGCCCGAGCGGCTGCTGACGGTCTACGGGATCGGGTACAAGCTCGCATGAAAAGCCTGCTGGTCCGGTTCTTCCTGTTCTCGCTGGTGATCGCGGCGTGTTCGATCGCGGTCACGGCGTGGCTCGCAAGCCAGGCGACGACCGGCACGATCCGCCAGCAGCAGGGTGAGGCGCTCGAGACGGACGCGCAGATCTTCGACGAGGTGCTGAAGTACGCGGCCACGCACGACAGCTGGGCGGGCGCACAGTCCGAAATGGACAAAATCGCGCGACAGCACGGCCGCCGCATCGCGCTGACCGACCACAACGGCAAGAAGCTCGTGGACACCGGCGACGCGAGCTCGCCACAGCTGCCCATCACCCCCAAGGCGATCGTCGACCCGCTCAACGTCAACGGCAAGATCGACCCGAGGGCGGTCGGGCCGTTCAAGCTCACCGACAAGGAGCACGACAAGCTGCACGCCTATGCCACGCAACTCTCCTCGTGCAACCCGCACATCAAGATCGTGGAGGCGCCCAACGGGCGGCCGCGGCTCTCCAACGACGAACCCGGCCGGCCCTCGTTGTGGGAGCAATGTGAAGTGGGCAACCGGCTTTACACGCTCACGGCGACGGAGATCGCCGCGTACGGGGAGCTGCAGACGCTGTTCTCGGAGTGCCTCGCCACGCTGCCGGGAGACCCGCAGATCCTGAGCAAGAGGCCGCCCCAGGTGACGTTCGACTGGGAGATCACGACGGTCCGCGACTCCTCGCCGGAGGTGGGCGCGTGCATGGAGACCGCGCGGCGCACGCAGCTGGAGCCGTACGTCGCCGACCAGGCCCAGCTGTTCCTCACCCCGCTGACCGGCGAGGAGCCGAGGTCGATCGACCTGTCGACGACCGGCGTCACGCGGATCACGCTGGTGGCACTGGGAATCCTCGCGCTGGCGGGGTTCGCGTCGTGGATCACCGCGACGCAGCTGGTGCGGCCGATCCGCGCGCTCACCGCCGCCACCAAGCGCACCGCGGAGGGCGACCGCACCGCGCGGGTGGACGGCGGCGCGGGCGAGATCGGTGAGCTGGCCAAGTCGTTCAACGCGATGTCCGAGAAGCTCGCCGAGACCGAACGGCAGCGGCAGGCGTTGGTCAGCGACGTCGCGCACGAGCTGCGCACGCCGCTGGGCAACATCACGGGCTGGCTGGAGGCGACGCAGGACGGGCTGGCGGAACCCGACCCCCACCTGATCGACATGCTGCTGGAGGAGTCCCTTCTGCTGCAACGACTCGTGGACGACCTGCACGACCTGGCGCAGGCCGACGCCGGCACGCTCAAGCTCCACCGGGAACCGATCGCGCTGGACGACGTCGTGGACCAGGTCGTCAACGCGCAGCAGAACCGCGAGATCCTGCTGCGCGCCGAAACCACGCCGGTGCACCTCACCGCGGATCCGGTGCGGCTGCGGCAGGCGCTCGGCAACCTCGTCGCGAACGCCGTCCGCTACACCGCACCCGGTGGTGAGGTCGTCGTGAAGCTGTTCCAGGTCAAGGACAGGGCGGTGCTCGAAGTAGCCGACACCGGCAGCGGCATCGCACCGGACGACCTGCCGCACGTGTTCGACCGGTTCTGGCGCGCGGACAAGTCCCGCAGCCGCACCACGGGCGGCAGCGGGCTCGGCCTCGCGATCACCCGGCACCTCGTGGAAGCCCACGGCGGCACGGTGTCGGTGACCAGCGAGCTCGGTGAGGGCTCGGTGTTCCGCATCGAACTGCCGCTCAGCCACCAGCGGTGATCAGGTCCATGTTGATCATTCCGGCGGCCTGGGCACCCTGCGCGGCGGCGACGATCACGATCGCGGCCGGGTCGGTGACGTTGCCCGCCGCGTAGACGCCCGGCACGCTCGTGCGGCCCTTGTCGTCCGTGCGCACGAACGGACCGACCATCGTCTCCTCGGTCTCGGCGCCCAACGCCAGCAGGAACTCGTCGCGCGGTTTGACCGGCGCGGAGTAGACGAGCGCGTCGGCAGGGATGCGCCGCGAGCCCGAGATCACCGCGACCAGGCGGTCGTCCTCCACCTCGATGCCGTCCACCGACGGAACGTGCGTGACGTCGGCCGACCACTGCCGGACCAGCGCGACCTTCATCTCCTCGCCGAACACCACGAGCCGCTGGTCGCGGACCTCGTAGCCGTGGCAGTACGGGCAGCTGAAGACGTCGCGGCCCCAGCGGTCCCGCAGCAGGTCCGGCACCTCGTCGACCAGGCCCGTCGCGAACAGCAGCCGCTTCGCGTGCACGGTGCGCCCGGTCAGCTCGACCGCGAACCCGTCATCGAGCTTCGCGACACCGCGGACCGTGTCGTTGACGATCTCTCCGCCGTAGCCCTCGACCTCGGCGCGACCGTGCTTGAGCAGGTCCACCGGCGAGAGCCCGTCACGAGAGAGGTAGTTGTGCATGTGCGCGGCCGGCTTGTTGCGCGGCTCGGCACCGTCGACCACGAGCACGCTCCGGCGTGCCCTGGTCAGCATCAGAGCGGCACTCAGCCCGGCCGCTCCCCCACCGATGATCACCACTTCGTAGTCCATGACTGAACTGTGCGGTCGACAGGACAGTTTTGGCAACGTAAGTTGCCAATATGGCAACAACCGTGGGGCAGAGGCTCGCCGCGCTGCGAGCCGAGCACGACCTGACGCTGGCCGCGTTGTCCGAGATGACGGGCATCTCGAAGTCGACGCTGTCCCGGCTGGAGACCGACCAGCGCAAGCCGACGCTGGAGCTGCTGCTGCCGTTGTCGCGGACCTACCAGGTCTCGCTGGACGACCTCGTCGGCGCGCCGGAGGTCGGTGATCCACGCGTGGTGATGAAGCCGCGCGAGCTCGCCCACGGACGGGTCGGCATCCCGCTGACCAGGTCGATCGGGCCGCTGCAGGCGTGGAAGATGATCATCAAGGACCCGGTGCTGCACGAGCCGCGCGTGCACGAGGGCTACGAGTGGTTCTACGTGCTGAGCGGGCGGATCCGGCTGCGGCTCGGCGACAAGGAGGTCGTGCTGCGCGCCGGCGAGGTCGCGGAGTTCGACTGCCGGCAGCCGCACTCGTTCAGCAGCGCGGACGGCAACCCCGCCGAGATCATCAGCCTGTTCGGCAAGCAGGGAGAACGCATCCACACCCGCGCGGCGCCGCCGAAGGGGCCATAGTGGAGCCATGTGCCGAAACATCCGGGTGCTCCACAACTTCGAACCGCCGGCGACCTCCGACGAGGTGCAGGCCGCGGCGCTGCAGTACGTGCGGAAGGTGAGCGGGGCGGCGAAACCGTCGGCGGCCAACCAGGCCGCGTTCGACAAGGCGGTCGCGGCGGTGGCGGCGGCCACCCAGGAGCTGCTCGACGCGCTGGTGACGACGGCACCGCCGAAGGACCGTGAGGTCGAGGCGGCGAAGGCCAAGGCGAGGGCCGCGGAGCGGTACGGGCGCTAGTTCCGGACGCGGGTGTCCAGGTACATGCAGATCAGCTTGGCCGCGACGCCCGCGGAGCCGACGATGAACGCCTGGTCGGGACCGAGCGTGAGGGCGATGGTCCACAGCAGCAGCGCGATCAGCACGAGGATGACCGTCACCTGCACGGCGTGCGGCCACTGGGCGAGGTGGACGAGCCACCTCGTCGGCTGCCTCGGCTGCGGAACCTCCACGTCACCCGCACTATCGGGTGAACGCTCCGCCTTGACCGCCATCTCTCTCCTCGCTCCGTTTACTCCTGCTGGACCTATTCTCCTTAGTTGATCTTCTACGGAGTGTTACTTCCGCTCGTCGTGCGGTGAGCGTTGCGTGAGCATCGCCGAACGGCAGACGAACGGTCATCGACGTGATCGGTTGCCGGTCCGTCACCGTCCGTTTACAGAATGAGGTCCACGTCGCAACTTTGTGTGCCACCCAATCGGGTAATCGTTCTACCCTGCGTAATCGTTACACCGTTCGGAGCAGCCCCGTTTTTGTCAGACCCCTCGGATAACGTCAGGTGAAGAGAGCGGTACGAGGGGAGAAAACGTTGCCGGACAACAACGTCAGCGTCACCGCACTGTCGTTCACCGAGTACGTCATGAGCGGCCAGCGTGGACGCATCAACATCGTGTCGGAACAGCGGGGGATGTATCTGACCGACGACCCCAAGGTGTGCGGGTTCTACAACCCGATCCGCGACGCCATGCGACGAGCGGTCAACTCGACCGAACCTGAACTGGAGCTGAAGAAGGCGATTCTGGGCGCGAACCGGACCGGACAGCCGCGCGCGTTCGAGGAGATCGCGGACGGGTTCCTGCCCTGGCTGGCGTCGTTCAAGGCCACCGGGGTGCCGGTCGAACCGGCGACCTACCGGGTCGGCGACCTCACGCTGAAGGTCCGCCCGCACCTGGGGCTGCGCAAGAAGGACGGCTCCACCTACGCGGTGCTCGTGCACACCAAGGAGGTGCCGCTGACCAGGGAGGCCGCGAACGTCGGGCTGCGGATCCTGCAGCACACCATCTCCGACACGCTGCCGGGGGCCACGCCGATGGTGCTCGACGCGCGGCGCGGCAAGGCCTACCAGATGCCGGTGCGGACGAACCTGGGGAAGCTCGACGTGCTGATCGCCGCCGAGGCGATGGGCTACGTGACGCACTGGCAGCTGTCCGGCCTGTTCGAGTCGGTCCGGGCGGTGTAGGGCAACGGGCGACGCGGCCCGTCTGGGGGTCGGGCCGCGTCGCCCCCGTTCTGCCGGGGGCAGAGTCCTCGGCGCGGGCGGACGGGCTGAGGCAGTGTCGGGGACATGAGCACGACAGGCCTGGGGTTCAGCGGCGAGGTCGCCGGCTACTACGCGAAGTTCCGGCCCGGCTATCCGCCGCCGGTCATCGACGCGTTGGTCGCCGAACTCGGGCTGACCGGCGGCGACGTGGTGCTCGACCTCGGCTGCGGCACCGGCCAGCTCGCCGTCCCGCTGTCGGCACGTGTGCGGCGCGTGCTCGCGGTCGACCCGGAGCCGGACATGCTGGCCCATGCGCCGAAGTTGCCGAACGTCGAGTGGCGCGTCGGCTCGGACGCGGACGTACCGGAGCTCGGCCGGTTCGACGCGGTCGTGGTCGGGCAGGCGTTGCACTGGATGGACCACGAGCGGCTCTTCCGGCAGGCCAGGACGCGGAAGTTCGCGATCATCGCCAACGGGACGCCGTTGTGGCGGCAGCACCCGGCGATCCGGCGCGTGCTAGAAGAGTGGTTCGGCAAGCCGATGACGGCCGGCTGCGGCACCGACGCCGATGCGCGCCGTCGGTATGCGGACGCACTGCGCGAAACCGGCCACGAACCTCGCGAGTGGACCGTGAGCTACTCGCACGAGCACACGATCGAAGAACTGGCGGGCAGCCTGTTCTCCGCCATGTCACCGAACACCCTGCCGGAACCGCACGAACGCCCGCAGTTCCAGGAGAGGCTCCGCGAGGCGATCGGGAACGACAGCTACGTCGAGCCGATCACGGTGGTGGTGATCAGCACGCCTTGAGCATCGAGGCCAGCGCGTCGTGCTCGGCCTGGTCCGCGGTGAGCTTGTAGGTGATCTTCACCGAGATCCAGTGCTGCGCGTAGGTGCACCAGTAGGCCTGTGCCGGCGGCTTCCACTTCGCCGGGTCCTGGTCACCCTTGGCGCGGTTGGACTTCGCGGTCACCGCGATGAGCTGGATGCCACCGAGATCGTTGGCGAACGTCTTGCGCTCGTCGTCGGTCCACTTGTCCGCCCCGGAGCGCCACGCCTCGGCCAGCGGCACCATGTGGTCGATGTCCGCCTCACCGGCGTCCCTGATCACCACGTTGTCGTAGGCACTGTTCCAGGTGCCGGAGACCGCCTTGCAGTCCTTGTCCGACTTGACGTCGGCGCCCTGGCGCTGCAGCACGATCTCCCTGGTGTCGCAGGAGTTTCCCTGCGAGGACCAGTGCGGGAAGCGGTCGCGGCTGTAGCCGGCCATCTTGCCCTCCGGCGCGATCGTCAGCGCGCCGAGATCGGACGAACCGACCGGAGCGGACCCGGTCGGCGCCGGCGGATTCTCCTTCGAGGACTGGAGATTCGTCAGGTACCAGCCCAGTGCCACGAGCAGCACGAAGACCACCAGTGACGTCACCGCCGCGCGATTCATGCGCTCATGATCGAGCATGCCGATCACGGACCGATCAACCGGCCTGTGATCGGCATGTCGTCGTCATGGACGCGACGTCAGGTACCCGCCCATGTTCTTGAAGTACTCGTGCGCTTTGAGCTCGGTGCCGTCGGCGGTCCGAACCTTCTTGACCAGCAACGCCTTGCTGCGCCCGCGCCGGGCCTCGGCACCGGCGACGATCGCCACGCCGTCGCCCTCGCGGTAGAAGATCCGGCCGGGAGTGCCGCCGTACACGGCCTGCGACACGTCCGCCTCGATGATCTCGAGACGTCGGCCGCGGTGGAAGCAGAACGCGCTCGGGTACGGCGCACACTGCGCGCGCACGAGCCGGTCCAGCTCCTCCGCGGTCCAGGTGAAGTCGATCCGCAGGTCCTCCTCCGCGCGCTTGTGGAAGAACGAGGCCTGCGAACGGTCCTGCTTGGTGAAGTCGGTGCGGCCGGAGGCGATCTCGGCGAGACCGTCGACGGTGATCGGGCCGAAGAGCTCCAGCGTCTTGGCGAACAGGTCCGCCGTCGTGTCGCGCGGGCCGACCGGGACCGCGCGCTGCAGCACGATGTCACCGGCGTCGAGCGTCTCGTCCATCATGTGCGCCGTCACGCCGACTTCCTTCTCGTCGTTGAGCAGCGCCCAGATCAACGGAGAGAAGCCCGCGTACTTCGGCAGCAACGAGTCGTGCACGTTCAGCGTCCCGTGCTTGGGCAGCGCGAAGACCTGCGGCGGGATCCAGGTGCGCCAGTTGCAGGCGACGATCACGTCCGGCTCGGCGGCCTTGAGCTTGTCGAGCAGCTCCTGGTCCTCCGGCCGCTCGCGGACGATCACCTCGACACCGTTCTCACGGGCCAGGTCCTCGACGGAATCGCTCCAAATCTTCTCGTACGCGCCCTCACCCCTGGGGTGGGTGACCACCAGGACCACCTCGTGCTCGGACGCCAAAAGTGCCTGCAGGGTGCGATGACCCCAGGTCTGGAACCCGAACATGACGACCCTCACGGGGTTCCCTCCTTCACTTCGGTGAGATACGGTCAGGCTAACCTAACCGATGGCTTGCCAGGGCAGCTTAGGCTGCCCTAAGTTCGGTGCTCATGCATCCGATCTACGACATCGTCGGCATTGGGTTCGGTCCCTCGAACCTGGCGCTCGCCATCGCTCTGACCGAGCACAACGAGCAGGCCGGAACCCCTGTCACCGCGGTGTTTCTCGAACGCCAGGAAGCGTTCGGCTGGCATCGGGGCATGCTGCTCGACGACGCCACCATGCAGGTGTCGTTCCTCAAGGACCTGGTCACCATGCGGAACCCGACCAGCCGTTTCTCGTTCCTCTGCTATCTCAGGGACCGCGGCCGGCTCGTCGACTTCGTCAACCACAAGACGCTGTTCCCGCTGCGCGTCGAGTTTCACGACTACTTCGAGTGGGCGGCGGCGCAGGTCGACGACCTGGTCACCTACGGCGCCGAAGCCGTTGGCGTCGAAGCGATCCAGGACGAACTGTTCGAGGTGACCACGGCCACGGGTGACGTGTACCACGCACGCAACCTCGTCTTGGCCACCGGACTGCGGCCGTCCCTCCCGGACGGCGTCGAGCTGTCGGACCACGTGTGGCACAACAGCCAGTTCCTGCACCGGATCGGCGAACTCAAGGACCCGAAGCGCTGCGTCGTCGTCGGCGCCGGGCAGAGCGCCGCGGAAGCCGTGGCGCACCTGCACCGCGAGTTCCCGAACGCCGAGGTGTGCTCGGTGTTCTCCCGCTACGGCTACTCCCCCGCCGACGACAGCTCGTTCGCGAACCGGATCTTCGACCCCGAAGCCGTCGACCACTACTACGACGCACCGGACGCGGTGAAGCAGCGGTTGATGGACTACCACCGCAACACGAACTACTCGGTGGTCGACGTCGACCTCATCGCCCGGCTCTACCGCACCGCGTACCAGGAGAAGGTCCTCGGCACCGAGCGGCTGAAGATGATGAACCTGACCAGGCTCGTGGCGGTCGAGGAGTCCGGGTCCGGCGCGCGAGCGGTGGTCCAGTCGCTCGTCACCGGCGAGCAGGAGCTCATCGAGACCGACCTCGTGCTGCTCGCGACCGGCTACGACGAGGCCACGCCGGTCCTCGGTTCGCTGGACGAGACCTGCGCACGGGACGAGCAGGGCCGTCTGGTCGTGGGACGGGACTACCGCGTGCAGTCGTCGTTGCGCGGCGGCATCTACCTGCAGGGCGGTACCGAGCACTCCCACGGCATCACGTCGTCGCTCTTGTCCAACGTCGCGGTGCGTTCAGGTGAGATCCTGGCGTCCGTGCTGACCAACACCCCTGTGCCGGTCCTCGCGACGGCATGAAGCTCGACCTGAAGCTGACCGGCTGCCGGGCCATCACCATGGACCCGGCGCATCCCGCCGCGCACACGATCGGCATCTGGCAGGGCCGGATCGTGGGGATGGAGGAGCAGATCGAGAGCCTGCCCGCCGCCGAGACCGTCGACCTCGGCAACGCCGTGGTGCTGCCCGGTTTCATCGACGCGCACACGCACCTCGCGTGGAACGGCCGGCGCACGATCGACCTGACCGGGTTGACGACAACGGCCCAGGTGCTCGACCGCCTCGCCGGTGCTGCCGGTGAGGGGTGGATCGAGGCGTCCGGCTACGACCGCCGGATCATGGAGGTGCCGCTCACCGCCGCCGATCTCGACCGGATCAGCGCGGGCAGGCCGGTGTACGTCGCCGACCTGTCCGGGCACGCGTGCGTCGTGAACTCCGTGGTGCTCCACCAGCTTCCGGGCATCACCAGTGACGGCTGGCTGACCGAGAACGAGCAGCTGGCCGCGCGGTCGTTGCGGCTGCCGTACTCGCTCGACGAGATCACCGCCGAACTGCACGAGAGCGCGCGGCAGGTGCTGGCCGAGGGCGTGACGATGTGCGCGGAGGCGGGCATCGGCGCCGGGCTCATCGCGAGCAGCCCGCTCGAAGCCGCCGCATACCAACGCGCACAGCTGCCGATTCGCGTGCAGCTCATGGTTTCCGCGTACGTGCTGCACGACGTCGCCGCGGATCCGGCGGACGGGATCCCGCGGGCGATCGACCTCGGACTGCACACCGGGTTCGGCGACGACATGCTGTCGCTCGGCGGCCTCAAGCTGTGGACCGACGGCGGCATGATCGCGCGCACGGCCGCGTTGTCCGAGCCGTACATCGGCACGGACAACTCCGGTCAGCTCGCGGAGTCCGAGGAGTTCATGCGGGCGGCGATCGTCGACGGGCACCACGCGGGCTGGCAGCTCGCGATCCACGCGATCGGCGACCGCGCGATCGACTTCACGCTGGACGCGGTGGCGGAGGCACAACGGCGACGCTCGCGCGCAGACGCCAGGCACCGGATCGAGCACTGCGGCCTCGTGCGCCCCGACCAGCTCGAGCGGATCGCGGCCCTCGGCCTGATTCCTGTTGTCCAACCGACGTTTCTGTGGTCCTACGGTGACGACTACAGCGAGATCATGGGCCCGGAACGCGCAGCCTGGATGTACCGCGGGCGGTCGTTCCTCGACCACGGCCTCACCGTCGCGGGCAGCTCGGACCGGCCGGTCGCGGACGGGGCACCGTTGCGCGCCATCGAGTTCATGGTGCGGCGCCGCTCGTCTAGCGGCCGCGCGGTCGGACCGGACGAAGCGATCACCGTCGAGGAGGCGATCCGCGCGTACACGCTCGGCAGCGCCTACGCGTGCCGCAAGGAGCACGTGCTGGGCAGCATCACGCCGGGCAAGCTCGCGGACCTCGTGGTGCTCGGCGACGACCCGCGCACGAGCGACGCGATCGCCGACATCCCCGTGCTCGCCACCATGGTCGGCGGCACCCTCATGCCGCAGCGCTGAACTACCCCTCGGCGATCTTCTTGATCGCCGCCAGCCGCCGATCCCACTGGGAGGCGAGCGAGGCCATCCACGTGGCGGTGGCGTCCAGCGCGCCGGACCGGACGGAGAAGTTGTTCTCCCGGCCGGCCCGTTCGGACGCCACCAGCTCGGCCTTCTCCAGCACGGCGAGGTGCTTCACGATCGCCTGCCGGCTCACCGGCAGCTCCGTGGCGAGCGCGGACGCCGAGACCGGCCCCTTCGCGGCCACGAGATCGAGCACCCGGCGCCGCATCGGATCCGCGAGCGCGGCTAGAACGTCGTCGACCTGACTCACTTCTCCAGGTACTCCCGCAGCTCGTCCAACTCGTGGCCCCAGCCGTCGACGTTCCCGGACGCGTAGCGCTCCTGGTCCTCCGACGGCAGGTCGAGCTGCGTGAACCCGCTCTCCACGACCTGCAGCAACGTGCCGCCGTCCACCGGCGTGAGCGTGAACTCGACCAGCGTGGCGTTGCCGGGCACCGGATCCGGCCCGAGCGGACCCGACCAGCGCCACGAGAAGAACGACTCGGGCTCGACCTTCTCGATGATCGCACGCCCGGTGCCGTGCTCCGTCCACGTCAGCGTGACCTCACCACCGGGCTCGAGCTCCGACACCGTCGCTCCGGCGTCACCGAACCACGTGCCGAGGTGCTCGGCCGAGGTCAGCGCGGCCCAGACGCGCTGCTGCGACGCGTTGATCAGCACGTCGCGTTCGATCCGGTCCACGTCCACCTCCTGCAACCGAGCGGTTGCAGAAAAGACTACTGCAGGTGGAACGTGGCGGCCAGCGTGGTGAGCCGGTCGGTGATGTCCGCGTGGACGTTCGTGCGCCGAACCCAGTTCTGACACCCGCTCGCCGCCGACGGCGGCGGACCGAGCGGCGACACCGCGTCCGTCACCCCGTACTCCAGCCGGTACGCGAGCACCGCGATCGCCGACTCCAGCCAGAACGACGGATCCGGTGTGGGAATCTCCCCCAGCCCGACCCGGAACCACACGGGCATCCGCGCGTACTGCCCGAGCGCCTCGGAGATGCGCCGGGCGGCCGCGTCCTTGATCTCCCCGCGAGCCTTGTCCCCGGCCAGCACCGCCTCGGTGCGCCACTCCTCACCACTGGCGTCCTCATCGGCCGCCAACCGGTCAGCGGCCCGCTTCGCACTCGCCTCGTTGGCGTTGATGAGCCACTCCATCTGCCGAACCTCGTGCGAAAGCGCGTCCCGCTCGAACCGGGGCACCCGCCCACCGTC
Organism: Lentzea roselyniae; assembly: GCF_039537795.1. Classification (NCBI taxonomy): domain Bacteria; kingdom Bacillati; phylum Actinomycetota; class Actinomycetes; order Pseudonocardiales; family Pseudonocardiaceae; genus Lentzea; species Lentzea roselyniae. The sequence continues at coordinate 56,028 of NZ_BAABBE010000014.1, read as the reverse complement.
CAGCTTGGACCGAGCCTCGTCCCGCCGGGCCTTGAGCCCGTCGAACTCGAGCACCTCCTGCTTGAGCTCCACCCGAGCGGGATCCGCGAGGATCTCCTGTTCGGCGTCCCAAGCCTTGCGCAACGCCTCGACCAGCGGCGCGATGTCCCCCGCCACCGCATCAAGATCCGCCAGCGGCCCGTCCCCAGCACCGGACAGCCGCCTCTCCAGCACCGTCAACCGCGCGGTGACACGCTCCAGCTCCGCCGCCAGCTGTCCGACGTGACTGATCAACGTGGCGACCTGCGGCTCGACCACGTCGAGCCGTTCCTTCTCCGTGGGCACCCGACCAGCGAACCGGACCCCGGGCCCCCGGCCAAGGCACCGATCATCGAATGCACGCATTAGGGGCCAGACTTCCGCCCACCCGTGGCATTCGTCCCTCACGCACCGTCACGACAGTGGGTGAACAGCGACAAAACGAGGTATTACTAGTAAATGGCGACCTCTGTTACTGAGACCGAACGCAAGTACGAGGCACCATCGGACGCGAGCCTGCCGGACCTCACCGAGATCACCGGCGTAGCGACCGGCCCGGAGGAGTTCGACCTGGAAGCCACGTACTTCGACACCGACGACTACCGCCTGGCGCGCGCGGGTGTGACCCTCCGCCGCCGCGTGGGCGGCGACGACGAAGGCTGGCACCTCAAACTCCCCGCAGGCGAAGACTCCCGCCAGGAAGTCCGAGTCCCCCTCGGCCGAGCCGTGAAACAGCCCCCGAAGGACCTCTCCTCCCTGGTCCGCGCCCACACCCGAGGCTCGGACCTGACCCCGGTCGCCGAAATCCGCACCAACCGCCGCCGCTGGCAACTGACCAACGGCAACGGCCAGCTCCTCGCCGAGGTGGTCGACGACGTGGTCACCGCCCAAACCATGGGCTCCTCGACCACCACCACCTCCTGGCGCGAGATCGAGGTGGAACTGGGCGAAGGAGGCGACCGCGAACTCCTCGACACCGTCGAGCGCCACCTGGGCGACGCAGGCATCCACCCGTCCTCCTCAAAATCCAAGCTCTCCCAGGTGATCGGCGTAAAACGAGACGCCATCCCCACCATCGGCAAAAAATCCACAGCAGGCGACGTGGTCCTCGCCTACCTCCACGAACAACGCGCCGCCCTGCAAAACCAGGACCCCCGAGTCCGCCGCAACGAGGACGACGCCGTCCACCAGATGCGCGTAGCCACCCGCCGCATGCGCTCAGCCCTCCAAGCCTTCGGCAAAATCGTCGACCGCGAAGCCACCCGCTCACTGACCGACGAACTCAAGTGGCTGGCCGGAGTCCTCGGCACCTCCCGAGACCTGGAAGTCCTGCGCGCACGCTTCGAAGACGGCCTCCACGCCCTCCCACCCGAACTCGTACTGGGCGACGTGGCCGCCCGCCTGACCCGCCACTTCGCCCCGCTGGAAGCCAAGGCGCACAAGGACTCCGTAGCGGCCCTGGACGGCGAGCGCTACTTCACCCTGCTCAACTCGATCGACGCCCTGCTCGCCTCTCCCCCTCTGACCAAACTCGCATCCGGCAAGGCGAAGGACGTCCTCCCCAAACTCGTGGAGAAGTCCCGCCACCGCCTGGATGTCCGAGTAGAGGCAGCCCTGGCGGCCAACAACAACGACGAGCCCCTGCACGAGGCCCGCAAAGCCGCCAAACGCCTCCGCTACTCGGCAGAGGTCGCCGAGCCCGCACTCGGCAAGCACGCCAAGGCTTTGCGGAAGCGGGCAAAGGACGTGCAAACACTCCTAGGCGACCACCAGGACTCGGTGGTGGCGCGCCCCGTCCTCCTCGATCTGGGCCGTGGCGACGAGAACGGCTTCACCTTCGGCCTCCTGTACGGCCAAGAGGTAGAGCTGGCCCACAAGACGGAAGCAGCACTCCCAGCACTGTGGCGCAAGCTGAGCAAGGAACACCTCTAGCAACATCTCGCGACGGCGAAGCCGAGCAAAGGCGACGGCGAAGCCGAGCTGCCGTTAGCAACGCGGGCCGCCGTGGGGTGGGTCCCGTCACGAGTCGTGCCCGATCGCTGGCCGCGCCCAGGGAGGGGTGTGGCTCGCTCCGGCGCGGCTCGTGACGGGACCCACCTCACGCAAACGCAACCACCTACGGACACGAAACCGGAACCCGCCAACGCAACCGGGGGGACGACCTACGGACAGAGCGCGCACAACCCAAACCCCCATTGGTCTAAACCTTGACACCCATCCCACCGCCTGAAACCGTGACCCCAACGCCGCCACCGAGGTCCCCCCGTGCCTGGAGGATTGGCGTGAAATCGAGAAAACTGCGGGCAGCCCTGACAGCGCTGACAATCGCCACCGCAGGAGTCCTGGTGACCGACCCAGCAGACGCGGCCCCAGCGGCAGCATCAATGCGCGAGGCAGCATCAACCAGCGAGGCAGCCGCATCCCGCAAGGCAGCAACCTCGCTACAAGAACTGGTCCCCCACCCGGCCCAACTCCAGCCCCGCCCAGACATCACCTTCACCCTGACGCCGAACGCCAAGATCCAGCTGACCTCGGACACAGCCCGAAAACCAGCCGAACTGCTGGCAGGGATCCTCCGCAAGTCAACAGGATTCCCCCTCGCGATCACCACAGGCGTACAGGGCGAAGGCATAGTCCTGCTGCCAGGCGCCGACCCGAAAACCGGCCAAGAGGGCTACCAGCTGGACGTGACCCCGAACCAGGTGGTCATCCGAGCCAACACCACAGCCGGCCACTTCAACGGCATCGCCACCCTCCGCCAGCTCCTGCCCCCGAAGGCGGAGGCGAAGACCAAGCAGCCAGGCCCGTGGCAAGTCCCCGGCGCGAGCATCCTCGACCACCCGAGGTACCACCACCGAGGCACCATGCTCGACGTGAGCCGCCACTTCTTCACCCCGGACCAGGTGAAACGCTACATGGACCAAGCAGCGGCCTTCAAAATCAACTACTTCCACCTCCACCTGTCGGACGACCAGGGCTGGCGCCTGGAGATCAAGAGCTGGCCGGACCTGACCAAGATCGGCGGCAGCACTGAGGTGGGCGGCCGCAAGGGCCGGCTCTACTACACCCAGGACCAGTACAAGGACCTGGTCGCGTACGCGGCGAACCGCGGCATCACCGTGATCCCGGAGTTCGACATGCCGGGCCACACCAACGCGGCACAGGCGAGTTACGCCGAACTGAACTGCGACGGCAAGAAGCGCCCGCTCTACACCGGCACCGAGGTGGGCTTCTCGTCCCTCTGCATCAGCAAGGAGATCACGTACAAGTTCATCGAGGACGTGGTCAGGGAGGTCTCCGCGATCACCCCGGGCCCGTACTTCCACATCGGCGGTGACGAGGCCCTCTCGACTCCGGACGCCGACTACGTCAAGTTCATGAACCGCGTCCTGCCCATCGTGAAGAAGTACGGCAAGACCACGATCGGCTGGCACGAGTTCATCAAGACCACCAAGGACACCGCGGTGATCCCGCAGTTCTGGGGCACGACGACGTCCAACGCCGACGTGGCCGCGGCGGCCCAGCGCGGCAACAAAGTCCTGATGTCGCCGGCGAACCGGATCTACCTCGACATGAAGTACAACAAGGACACCAAGCTCGGGCTGAACTGGGCGGGCTACGTCGAGGTGAAGGACGCCTACAGCTGGAACCCAGGCGCGTACCTCACCGGCGTGTCCGAGGCGTCCGTCCGCGGCGTGGAAGCTCCACTGTGGACGGAGACCATCCGGACGAGCGCCGACATCGAGCAGATGGCGTTCCCGCGCCTCCCGGTGGCCGCCGAGCTCGGCTGGGCACCGGCGAGCGTGCACAACTGGGACCGGTTCGCGCCACGGCTGGGCGCGCAGGCACCCCGCTGGAAGATCCAGGGCATCAACTACTACGCGAGCACCCAGGTGCCGTGGAAGAAGTAGCCCCTAGAAGTAGCCCTGCGCACGGTCGGAGTAGCTGACCAGCAGGTGCTTCACGCGGCGGTACTCGGCGAGCGCCGCGGTGTTCGCCGGGTACGCGTAGTAGTTGTTGACCCACACCCGCTCGGCGTTGAGCTCCTGGCCGACGTTGTGCGCCAGCGCCACGTCGCGCGACCAGACGCCGGCGCCGAGCTGGGCGGTGGTCTCGTTGGCGATCTTCACCGCGTCGTCGCGGTCGTCGAACCTCGTGACCGAGACGATCGGGCCGAGCACCTCGTCGGCGAACACGGCGGAACGGTGGTCGCCCTCGAAGATCGTGGGCTGGACGTAGTGGCCGGAAGCCTCGCCCCCGGTCACCAGCCGCGCGCCCTCGGCCTTGCCGCGCTCGATGTAGGCGAGCACGCGATCGCGCTGCGCCAGGCTCACGACGGCGCCGACCATGGTGTCCGTGTCGAGCGGGTCGCCCGAGCGGAGCTGCTGCGTGCGCTGGGTCGCGAGGTGCAGCAGTTCCTCGTAGATCGCGGTCTGGATCAAAGCGCGGGACGGGGCCGTGGAGATCTCGCCCTGGTTGGCCGCGAACATCGCGAAGCCTTCGAGGGCCTTGTCCAGGAAGCCGTCGCGTTGCGCGGTGACGTCGGAGAAGAAGATGTTGGGGCAGCGGCCGGCCCGGACCGGGTGATCCTCGGACCCGGTGACCACGTTCACCACACCGGGCGGCAGCAGGTCCGCGATCACGCCGAGCAGCACGTGGATCGACGCCGGCGTCTGCAGCGCGGGCTCCAGCACCACGGCGTTGCCGGCGGCCAGCGCGGGGGCGAGCACCCGGCCCGCGCCCATCAGCGGGAACGTCCACGAGAGCCGTTCGTGCACCACGCCGAGCGGCTGGAACGAGCGGTAGTCGCAGGTATCGCGGCCGAGCTGCTCGACCTCGCCGACCTCGGTGCGGATGACGGCGGCGAACTGGCGGAACTGCTCGATCAGCATCGGGGCGTCGGCGACCAGGGCCTCGCGCACCGGCTTGCCGTTGTCCCACGTCTCGGCGACCGCGAGCTCGGTGGCGTGCTCCTCCACCCGGTCCGCGATCTCGCACAGAACCGTGGCGCGCTCTCGTGCCGTGGTCCTCCCCCACGCACGTGCGGCGCCGCTGGCGGAGTGCAGGGCACGTGCCCTGTCGGCGTCGGTACCGCGTGCGACCTCGGTGAAGACCTCACCGGTCACCGGCGTGATGTTCTCGACGTACTCACCGGAGACGGGCGGCACGTAGTCGCCGCCGATGAAGTGGTCGTACCTCTGCCGGTACGCGACCACGCTGCCGGGCTGCCCCGGCGCCGCGTACTGCGTCATTCTCGACTCCCGCTGAGTGGCTCGGGTGGTGAAAATGAGAAACTAGGCAGCAGAACGTTGCATGCTCGTTGCAAGCCGTGGATGGATCAGTGGCCCACGACCCCGGGCAACACGCACTGTTGCTGAGTCGCGTAAGAGATGCCGTGTTGAGTGGTACTCGCACGGCGGATTCGCCACGCTCAGTGATTTCCGCGTCGTGGCAACGGTCACTCGCCGCCAACGTGGATCCGGACCTGCACACCGCCCCCACGGTCTTCGCCGCCGACGAACTTCCCGACCTGCGCGAACGGCATCCGCTGCACCCCAGCCTGCCGGTGCTGCGCGAGACCCTGCTCGGCTTCGCGCACGAAGCCAGGCACATCATGATCGTCGCGGACGCCCAGGGCCACATCCTGTGGTGCGAGGGCTCCCACGACACCCGCCTGAGCGCGGAGGACGTCGGCCTCGCGGAAGGAACGTGCTGGTCGGAGGACGCGGCCGGGACGAACGGCATGGGCACCGCGCTCGCGACGAACGCACCGGTCACGGTCCACTCCGCCGAGCACCTCGTGCGGACCTATCACCACTGGACGTGCGCGGCGAGCCCGGTCCACGACCCCGACACCGGCAGGACGATCGGCGTCGTCGACCTCAGCGGCCCTATCGAGACGGTCCATCCGTCGATGGTGGCGCTGGTGTCCGCGTCGGCCCGCCTCGCCGAGTCGGGGATGCTCGCCAGGATGCACGCTCAGGACGAGGAGCTGCGGGCACGCAACATGCGGCACCTGATCGCGTTGCGCGGCGAGCCCGGCGCGCTGCTCAGCCCGACCGGCAGGGTCGTCGCGGTCGAGCCGTACGGGCTGCTGCCGTCGCGCGTCGACGTCTCCAGCGATCGGGTGCGGCTGCCGGACGGCCGGGAGGCGGTGCTGGAACCCCTCGCCCGCGGCTATCTGCTGCGCATGCCCCGGCAACGGCACGTGCGCAGGTCGGTGCTGTCGCTGTCGTTCCTGCTCCCGGAGCCGAAGGTCGTGCTGGACGGGCGCGAAGTGCCGATCTCGCTGCGGCACGCGGAGATCCTGTGCGCGCTGGCGTTGGACGGCAGGCTCTCGGCCGACCAGCTGGCGCTGCGGCTCTACGGCGAGCGCGGCAACCCGACGACGGTGCGCGCCGAACTGCACCGGCTGCGCGCCCAGCTCGGCACCGACGTGCTGGCGACCAGGCCGTACCGGCTGACGGCGGACGTCGAGGCCGACTTCCTGGCCGTGCGAGCCGCGCTGGACGACGGTGACGTACCACTGGCCGCCTCCCGGTATCGAGGCTCCCTGCTGCGCCGCTCCGAGGCACCCGTCGTGCTGGCCGAGCGGGACGACCTGGCGTCCGGCGTGCGCAAGGCGGTCCTGTCGCGCGGGGACGCGAACGCGCTGTGGACGTTCACCCAGACCGACTCCGGCGAGCACGACGTCGAGGCGCTGGAACAGCTGGTCAGGCTGCTACCCAGAGACGACGTGCGGCTCGCGATCGCCACCGCGCGGCTGAGGAGACTCAGTCAGGACGATTGACAAGAGCCTCAGCAACTGAATATCTTCCCAACTAAGAGACTTTAGTGGGGAGACTTTCATGCGCGTAATCATCATCGGGGCGGGGACCGGTGGCCTGTGCCTGGCGCACGGGTTGAAGAAGGCCGGCGTCGACGTGGCGCTGTTCGAACGCGACCGCACGCCGCGCAGCATGCTGATCGGCTTCCGGGTCGGGATCAGCCCGGACGGCAGCAAAGCGCTGCACAGCTGCTTGCCTCCGGAGGTGTTCGCCGAGTTCGTCCGCACGACGGCCAGGCCGGTCCGCCGGATCAACATGCGCACCTAGAAGTACGGCGAGCTCCTCGTCGCCGACCTGCCGCCCGCGGTGGACGAGACCCGCAGCGAGAAGTCCGTCAGCCGGATCGCGATGCGGACCGCGCTGCTCAACGGGCTGGAGGACGTCGTCCGGTTCGACAAGACCTTCACGCACTACCGCCACAACGACGACGGCACGGTCACGGCGTTCTTCGCCGACGGCACGTCCGAGACCGGTGACGTGCTCGTGGGCGCGGACGGCGCGCAGTCGAAGGTCCGCAAGCAGCGCCTGCCGGACGCGAAGGTGGTCGACACCGGCATCACGTCGATCGCGGGCAAGCTGAAGATGACGCCGGAGACACTCGCGTTGCTCCCACCGGACGGCGACGAGGCCGTCACGCTGCTCTACGGGCCGAAGGGCGCGTTCGTGATCCTCCACGTGATGCACTTCGACAACGGAGGTGCCGAGGACGACTACATCATGTGGGGCTTCTCCGCAGCCCACGACAAGTTCCCCGACCTGCGCGGGATGACCCGGGACCAGCTCAAACAGGTCGTGCTGGACCTGACCCCGAACTATCACCCGAACCTGCGCGAGCTCTTCCGCCGCGCGGATCCGGAGACCGTGTTCGAGATCCGCATCCGCACCTCGGAGAAGCTGCCGCCGTGGCGGGCGAGCAACGTCACGATGATCGGCGACTCCGTCCACCTCATGACACCCGGACGCGGCATCGGCGCGAACACCGCGCTGCGGGACGCGGAGTTGTTGTGCCGCAAGCTCGTCGAGGCGCACCACGGCAAGGACCTGGTCGAGGCCGTCTCCGAGTACGAGCGGGAGATGGTCGAGTACGGGTTCGAGGCGGTGCTCGCCTCACGCGAGCAGATGGACGGGCGTGGCGCGATCCACAAGCCGGTGATCGGCCGGGTCGTGCTGGCATGTTTCCGCACGTTCCTGCGGGTCACGAACGCGCTGCCACCGCTGAAGCACCGCATGATGGCGAGGGACATGGCCGATCGTGATCACGTAGATTCAGCCCATGAGGTGGTTCGCGCCCGGTGAGGTGATCGTGCGGCGGGAGGTGCTGCACGGCAAGGTCTGGTCCGAGATGCCGACCAGGGTGGTCGTCGACGAACCGGGCCTGCTCGCGGTGTTCGTGGAGCCGGGCACCCGGCTCACCTACCCCGACCACCACCACCCGCACCCGTGGGACAAGCCCGAGCGCGGGTTCTGGCGAGGGCACGGCAAACTCATGCTGCACCGGCCGGAGGACGCCTACTCCGTCGACCTGTTCTGGAAGGGCGACGACCGGGTCTTCGGCAACTACTACCTGAACCTGCAGGCTCCCTACCGCCGCACCGAGGACGGGTTCGAGACGCTCGACCACGCGCTGGACTACACGATGGCGCCGGACGGCACGTGGGAGCAGCGCGACCTCGACGAGTTCGAGGAGCAGGTGACGTCCGGCAAGTACTCCGCCCAGGAGGCCGAGGCGATCAGGGCGGAGGGCCAGAAGATCGAGAAGATGCTGGCCTCCGGCGAGATCTGGTGGGACACGGCCTGGGCGGACTGGCACCCTCGCGCGGAGTGGCGGTGAAGGTTCGACCGCTCACGTTCGACACGCTCGTCGCCGAGATCGTCTCCCGCATCAGCGCGATGGACGGCCGGGTGCGGGTGCTCATCGACGGGGCTCCCGCGGCTGAACCGGGCAAGCTCGCCGACGCGGTCGTGGAACCGTTGCGCGCCTTGGGCCGTGCGGTGCAGCGGGTGTCCACTGAGGACTTCCTGCGACCGGCGTCGGTGCGGCTGGAACACGGCCGCACCGACCCGTACTCGTACCGGCACGACTGGTTCGACTTCAACGGCCTGCAGCGCGAAGTCCTCGATCCCGCACTCGACGGCAAAGTGCTGCCGTCGCTGTGGAACGCGGCCACCGACCGGGCCAGCCGCGCCGAGTATGTGGACCTGCCGGAGAACGGTGTGGTGCTCATCGACGGCACGCTGCTGCTCGACCGCTGGCTGCCGGCCGAGCTGACCGTGCACCTGTGGCTCTCCGCCGGCGCGCTCAACCGCAAGACCGCCGCACTCAAACCGGACGAGGAATGGACGCTGCCGGCGTTCGACGACTACGAGCCGGTGGCGGACCTGTTCGTGCGCTACGACCACCCGGATCGACCGGGTCTGGTCGAGTCGTGAACCTCACCTCCTCCTGCGGACATGGACGGGGCAGATGAGGAGGGTCCGTGACCGACGAAGAACTCTGGGGGCAAGTCCGGGCCGGCGTGAGCGAGGCGTTCGGGCTGCTGTTCGAACGCCATGCCCAGGCCGTGTTCGCCTACTGCCTGCGCCGCACCGGCACGTGGGCCGTTGCCGAGGACCTGGTGTCCGTGGTGTTCATGGAGACCTGGCGCAAACGCACGTCCGTGACGGTCGAGGGGTCTCTGCTGCCATGGCTGTACACCGTCGCACTCGGTGTCACTCGCAATCACCAACGCGCTCGCACGCGGCACAAGGCCGCGCTCGGGAAGGTTCCGCGGCACGACGCGGACGACGACCACGCTGACGATGTGGCACGGCGGGTGGACGCCGAGACCAGGACCAGGGCGGTGATCGCCGAGCTGGAGAAGCTACCCGCCGGGGACCGGGAGGTGCTGGAGATGGCCGCGTGGTCGGACCTGAGTCAGGCGCAGATCGCCGAGGTGCTCGGCATCCCGGTCGGCACGGTGAAGTCCCGACTCGCTCGCGCGCAACGCACCGTGCGTGGCGCCTTGGTTGAGGAGGCACTGTGATCACGCCCGAGATCCCGCAGCTGGACCCGCTGCGCCTTCAGATCCGCAAGCACGCACTGCTGAACGAGATCAGCTCGAAGCCGTCCCGCCGGTGGTGGCGCTTCACGGTGCCCGCGACGGCTCTCGTGGCCGCCGTCGCCGTGACGCTGGTGCTGTGGACCCCGACGAACCAGGACGCCTACGCGTCGTGGACCGCTGAACCGAGGGCACCCGGCGACCTGGCACCCGTGCTCGCGGACTGCACGAAGACGCTCGACCACCACGACGCGCAGGGCGAGGGGAATCGGCCCAACTGGCCGGCCCCCCGTGAGGTGTCGGTCGTCGACCAGCGCGGAGACCTGACGATGGTGCTGTTCACCGGTCCACAGTCCGAGATGCTGTGCCTGCGGACGCCGAAAGGTGTGGCGATGAGCGGACATGGGAACGCCACGGGCCGCGAGCCGCTCGGCGACAGGCTGTTCGCCGACTTCGCCGGGCAAATGGGCATGACGGACGTGAACACCCGCAACAGCATGAGCGTCCTGACCGGCCGGGTGAGCCCGAAGGTCGGCAAGGTGGTCATCGGCACGGAGGACGGGCTGGAGGTGACCGCGACCGTCGGCAACGGCTGGGTCGTGGCGTGGTGGCCGAGCTTGGGCAAGCCGAAACACGTCAGGCTTTATGACGAAGCAGGCGGCGTTCTGCAGACCTCCCCGATTCCCGTTCGCGTTCGGTAGTCTGCAAGGCATGTGGCGGCCGGAGACCAAGAACCGCGCGCTGTTGATGCTCGCGGTCTTCCTGCCTGCCCTCTACGCCTTCACGTTCTTCTCCTCGCCGACCGAGGTCGCCGCGGCCGTGACCGCGCTCGCCCTCGCGTTGATCGTGGTCGTCGCGCTGGTGCCCCAGCTGATTTCACAGGCGGTGGCGCCAGCGCGGTCGCTCTCGATCCGGGAGCGAGCACAACGATCAGCACAACTGCGGCTGCGCGACCCCGACGCCGCTGGTCGGCCCCGTCCTCGAGCACCGGGATGCCGGACGTTCTGACACGTCCCGCACTTCCCAACTCAAGACGGAGAACCAACCCTTGTTCGCTGACCTGGGCGCTGCCCTGGCGAGCTTCGGCATGCCCGCGCTCGCCATCGTGCTGTTCACGATCGTCGTCCGGCTCGCACTGCACCCGCTGTACCGCGCGGCCGTGCGCGGCGAGAAGGCCAAGGCCAAACTCGCGCCGGAGATCCAGAAGCTGCAGAAGAAGTACGGCAAGGACCTGATGCGGTTCTCGGAGGAGTCGCAGAAGGTCTACGAGAAGAACGGCGTGTCGATGTTCGCGGGCATGCTCCCGATGCTCGCGACGATCCCGTTCTTCATGGTCATCTACCAGGTCGTCACGACCCCCAACCCCCTCCTGGAGGGGACGATTTTCGGGGTTTCGCTAAGTGCTCACTTCATGAGCAGTTTCGAGTGGGTGTTCTTCGCGCTGTTCGGCCTGCTCGCGGTCGTCGCGTACGTGACCGTGCGGTGGCAGCAGTCGCGCATGACCACGACGCCCACGCCCGGCTTCATGACCGGGCTGATCAAGGTGCTGCCGTTCGGCACGATCCTGGTGGCGGCGTACCTGCCGCTGGCCGCAGGGCTGTACCTGCTCACCACGACGACGTGGACGATCGCGGAGCGGGCGCTGCTCTACCGCATCCTGAGCTGAAGCTGGGCGATGAGCCGGACGAGCGGATCGTCCAGGTCCAGGTCGATCCGCTTCAGCCGGTACCGCAACGTGTTCGGGTGCACGTGCAGCCGCTCGGCCGCGGCTCGCACGTCGCCCAAGGCGTCGAGGTAGACCAGCAACGACTTCGCGAGCTCCGGGTCGAGCGCGTCGACCCGGGGGTCGCGGATCCGGGGATTGTCCTGGAGCAGCGCGAGAATCTCGCTGACCAGGACCTGTGACCGCACATCGGCGAGCGTCGCGACTTCGGCGTCGAGATCGCGGGCCATCGCGTCGAGCACGCGCTCGGCCTCCTGCCGCGAGACCTGCGCATCGTCCAATGTGGACACTGTCGAGCCGACCGCCGCCTGAACCGACGTGTGCAGGTGTCGTCGTGCGGTTGTGACGATTTCCCGCGTCAGGTTCAGAAGTTGAGCGTTCGGGGCGAGGTCCGGCAGCAGCACGTAGGTGCGGCCGCCGGACTCGCTGACCAGTGCGCTGCGCCGGTACGCCGCCGCGTGCACGGAGATCAGGCCGGTCATCTCGGCGCGGCGGAGCTCGTGTTCGCTGCGGTCGGCGTCACCGCCGCGCAACGCGAAGACCACGACGGCGGCGGGCTTCTTCGGGTCGGCACCGATCTGGCCGGCGACCGTGGCGGCGTCCATCCGGCCGGTGAGCAGCGCGGCGAGGAGGTTCTCGCGGAACCGCGACGTCGGCTGGTTGCGTTGCTGGATGAGGTGCGGGGCGGTGACACGGGCGGCGCCGAGCAGCGCCCGTTCCGCCTGCCCGGACAGCGGCTGGTCGCCCTCCTGCACCCAGATCGTGCCCAGCGGCTGCGAGCCCGCGTGGATGCCGACGGCGATGCGGCGGCGGATGCCGAGCTCCGGGCGTTCGTCGATGCGGACGACCTCTTCCGACGACCGCAGCAGGTTGTAGACGCCCCACTCGCGCAGCATCTTCAGGTACGGCTCCGGGCCCTGGCGTCCGAGGATGGAGAGCCGGCGCAGTTCGTCGACCTCGTCGGACGAGCGGGAGTAGGCGAGCACGCGGCTCGCGGTGTCCTCGATGCTGACGATGCCGCCGGTCAGGGTCGCAATCGTTTGCGCGAGTGCGAACAGGTCGCCGAGGATCTCGCCGTCGTCGGTCGTGGTCGTGAGCACGCTCTTGGCCAGCGACTCCAGGTGTCCCCACCGAACCTCCGGGCGGACTTCCAGCAGCGCCACGCCCGCGTCGATGGCGGCCTGGTCAAGGGCGGACGAGCTCTCCTTGACCGCGACAGCCGCGGCCTTCGCCCGGCCGGCGGCCCTGATCAGCGGCAGTGCAGCCCTGCCGCGTGCGCCGATGACCAGGGCGAGGTCTCCGGCGGCGACGTCCGGCGGGTCGTCCGGATCCATGATCACGACATCGCGCACGTCGACTTCCAGGCCGTTCGGGGCGACCTGCAGTTCGACCAGTGGATCGCCCAGGGCGATCAGGAGGTGGCGGAGGCTCATGGTTGTTCGATCGTACATCTGACCTGGTGAATCTTGGCCGGTCGCACAACGGCGGCGAGGTCATGCGGTCTTACGGTTTGGGCACCCCACATCTCGAAGAGGAGTTGCCGAGTGGACGCTGTCACCCAGGTTCCCGCCCCGGTCAACGAGCCGGTGCTGCAGTACGCCCCCGGTACCCCGGAGCGCGCGGAACTGCAGGCCAAGCTGGCCGAGCTGCAGAAGGAGCCGCTCGAGCTGACGATGACCATCGGTGGCGAACAGCGCATGGGTGGCGGCGCGCGGTTCGACGTCGTCCAGCCGCACAACCACCGCTCGGTCCTCGGCACCCTGGCGGGCGCGACCCAGCAGGACACCCAGGACGCACTGCGCGCCGCTCGCGAGGCCGCCCCGGCGTGGCGCGCGATGTCGTTCGACGACCGCGCGGCCATCCTGCTGCGTGCGGCCGACCTGCTGGCCGGCCCGTGGCGCCAGACGCTGAACGCAGCGACGATGCTCGGCCAGTCGAAGACCGCGATCCAGGCCGAGATCGACTCCGCGTGCGAGCTGATCGACTTCTGGCGCTTCAACGTGCAGTTCGCCCGCAACCTGCTGGCCGAGCAGCCGATCTCCTCGCCCGGCGTGTGGAACCGCACGGACCACCGCCCGCTGGAGGGCTTCGTCTACGCGATCACGCCGTTCAACTTCACCGCGATCGCCGGCAACCTCCCGACCGCGCCCGCGCTGATGGGCAACGTGGTGCTGTGGAAGCCGTCGCCCACCCAGTCGTTCGCCGCGCACCTCACCATGCGGCTGCTGGAAGAGGCGGGCATGCCGCCCGGCGTGATCAACCTGCTGCCCGGTGACGGCCTGGCCGTGTCCGAGGTGGCGCTCAACTCCCCCGACCTCGCCGGCATCCACTTCACCGGGTCCACCGCGACGTTCCAGAAGCTGTGGGCGCAGGTCGGCGCGAACATCGCGAACTACCGCTCGTACCCGCGGATCGTCGGTGAGACCGGCGGCAAGGACTTCGTGCTGGCGCACCCGTCGGCCGACCCGGACGTGCTGCGCGTCGCGCTGATCCGCGGTGCGTTCGAGTACCAGGGCCAGAAGTGCTCCGCCGCGTCGCGCGCCTACGTGCCGCGCTCGGTGTGGAACAAGATCAAGGACCAGTTCCTGGCCGAGGTCGAGGCGCTGACCTACGGCGACGTCACGGACTTCTCGAACTTCGGTGGCGCGGTGATCGACCGCCGTTCGTTCGACAAGCTGTCGGGCGTGCTGCAGGCCGCGCGCGCGGACTCCACCCTGGAGATCGCCGCCGGTGGTACCGCGGACGACTCGGACGGCTTCTTCGTGCGCCCGACCGTGCTGCTCGGCTCCGACCCGTCGAACTCCGTGTTCACCACCGAGTTCTTCGGCCCGGTGCTCGCTGTCCACGTGTTCGAGGACGCCGACTACCTGACCGTGCTCAAGCAGATGGAGAGCGCGGCGCCGTACGGCCTGACCGGTTCGATCATCGCCCGTGACCGCACCGCCGTGGCGCACGCGATGGAAGAGCTGCGGTTCGCCGCCGGCAACTTCTACGTCAACGACAAGCCGACCGGTGCCGTCGTGGGCCAGCAGCCGTTCGGCGGCGGCCGCGCGTCCGGTACGAACGACAAGGCGGGGTCGGTCCACAACCTGCTCCGCTGGGTCAGCCCGCGCTCCATCAAGGAGACCTTCGCGGCGCCCACCAACCACCTTCACCCGCACCAGGGGGCGTGATGCTTCGCAGCTCTCTTCTCGCGGCGTCCCGCAGCAAGGGCGCTCGCAGGCTCGTCGAGTCGACGCCGCTGACCCGGCCTGTCGTCGAGCGGTTCGTCGCCGGTGACGACGTCTCCTCCGCGATCCACGCGACCGCCGAGGTGCTCGCGGACGGCCGGCTCGTCACGCTGGACCACCTCGGTGAGGACACCGTCGAGGAGTCGCAGGCCAACGACACCGTCGAGGCGTACCTGACGCTGCTGGCGCGGCTGGAGCAGCACGGGCTGACGCGGGGCGCCGAGGTGTCGGTCAAGCTGTCCGCCGTGGGCCAGTCGCTGCCGGTGGACGGCGAGAAGATCGCGCTGGAGAACGCCAGGCGGATCTGCTCGGCCGCCGCGGTCGTCGGCACCACCGTGACGCTGGACATGGAGGACCACACCACCACGGACTCCACGCTGGACATCCTGCGTGAGCTGCGGGTGGACTTCCCGTGGGTCGGCGCGGTGCTGCAGGCCTACCTGCGCCGGACCGAGCAGGACTGCCGCGACCTCGCGTACTCCGGTTCGCGGGTGCGGCTGTGCAAGGGTGCCTACCAGGAGCCCGCTTCCGTCGCCTACCAGGACAAGCACGACGTCGACCTGTCGTACGTGCGGTGCCTGAAGATCCTGATGGAGGGTCAGGGCTACCCGATGGTGGCCTCGCACGACCCGCGCCTGATCGCGATCGCCGCCGACCTGGCGTCCGCGCGCTCGAAGGACTCCTACGAGTTCCAGATGCTGTACGGCATCCGGCCTGAGGAGCAGCGCCGGATCGCCGGCGAAGGCAACCGCATGCGCGTGTACGTGCCGTACGGCGACGAGTGGTACGGCTACTTCATGCGTCGCCTGGCGGAGCGTCCGGCCAACGTGGCGTTCTTCGTGAGGTCGCTGCTCACGACGAGCTGAGCGCCTCGACCGTTTCGAGGGCGAACTCCAGCTTCACCGGCTCACCCACCTCGCGCATGATCTTCACCGCGCGGTGGGTGAGCTGGAGTGCTTTCCGCAGCTGGTACTTCGTCTCCGCGCAGAGCCGCGCGTAGATCGTGAGCGTGTCGGCGTACCCGGCCTCCCGGTCGAGGTCCTTGCCCGTCAGGTGCCACAGCACGACGGCGGTGTGCGCGGTGTTCCTCGCCTCCACCCGCCGTTCCGCGCCGCGGAGCTTGCACGCGTGCTGCTGCACGGCCCCGATGTAGGCGCCAAGGCCGGACGGCGACTTGTCCTTGAGCGCCCGCCAGATGTCGAGCATCAGCTCGGACGACTCCAGCGCGTGCGCGTGATACTCCATTTCGGACAGTGTGGCGGTCATGGGCTGCATGGCGATCGCGAGCTTGACCCCGAAGAAGTCGATGAGCTGGGACGGCAACCGCCGGACGATGTCGAACACCTCGGCCGCGCTGATGAGCGCCTTGTCCGCCTCGTCCTGCACGAGCAGCTGCTCGGTCAGCATCGACAGGGCGATCGCGAGGTCGGCCTGGTGCCAGACCGTGTTCTCGGCGGCCAGTTCCCGGTACACGTCAACGGCTTCCTGCGCCGCGGCGAGTTCGGCGTCGTAGTCGTGGGCGACCTTGACGACGTTGAGCAGCGCGGTGCCGAGACCCTTGCGGTCACCGGTTTCCCGCCACAGCATCACGGCTTCCTGCGCGGTGAGCTTCGCGTCCGGGTCCTCGCACAGGTCGCGCAACGCCTGGCTGTGCCGCATCAGCGCGTCCGCCAGCTCCGGCTGGAACGTCTGCGGGTTGACCACGGCGAGCCTGCGGAAGACCTCGACGGCTTCCTTGAGGGTCTCGTCGGCCGCTTCCGCGCGGCGGAGCTCGACGAGCATGGACCCTGCGGCGGCGAGGTTGCGGGCGAGCTCCGGTTCGTAGCGCGGGTCTTCCCGGGAGAGGATGCGCCAGTTCGCGATCGAGAGCTGCATCGAGTCGGCGGCGTGGGTGTTCTCGCCCTCGGCGTGGTAGCGCCGCGCGACGATGGCCGCGACCCTGGCGAAGTCGGCGCGGAACAACGCCGGGTGCATCTTCGCGAGCTCCTGGTACATCAGCGTCGCGCGGCTGATGGCGTCCATCGACTCCTCTGGCATGCCGAGGGTCTGGTAGCGGTAGCTGATCTGTTCGAGCGCCGACGCGAGGTGCGGGGTGGTTTCCGGGTCGTCGATCGCGATCTCGTGCCACAGCCGGATCGCCTCCTCGGAGACCTGCAGAACCTCCTCGGTGCGGTGCACGGCGAGCAGGCGCAGGCCCAGGTCTCCCAACGAGTCCGCGAGCAGCGGCCGGTTCTCGCGGTCCTGCTCGACGAGCTCGCGGTAGCACTCGACTTCCTGCTTCGAGGCTTCGACGGCTTCCTCGCGGAGGCCGCAGACCGCAGAGCGGGCACTGAGCATCCCGTACATCTCCGCGCGTTCGAGGGTGTCCTGCGCGCGGTCGATGAGGCGTTTCGTGATCGTGGACGGGATCGGGTCGGTGGCGAACCGCTCGTCGCGGAAGACGTGGCGGGCGATGTGCTCGAGCGTGGTGAAGGAGCCGATCTCGGCGGCGGCCCGGAGGCTGTCGCGCTCCATGTCGAGCACGATCTTCGGGTTGGCGTCGATGATCTCGTCGAGCTTGGCGCGCAGGTGCGGCCACCTCTGCGCGGCGCGGGCGAGCAGGTCGGGATCCGGGGCGTCCGGGGTGACGACGGCGAGGTAGTCCTCGGCGATGCGGCCGTTCTTGGGACCGTTGTCGCGTTTCAAAAGCTGGCGGACGAGCTGGGTGCGGTTCACGTCGCACGGGTCGCCGTGGACGGCGGTCAGCGCGGCCAGGTGCAGGTCGAGGACCGTCTCCCCGGCGATGTTGGGCGGCGGCTCGTCGGGTGCGGTGACGTTGAGCTGCTTGGCGAAGTGCTGGCAGGCCAGGGTGAACGACTCGGCGCGATCGTCCAGGGTCCGTGCCAGCGCGACGTCGGTGACCTCGTGGTCGAAGTCCGCGATGCGCTGGCGGGTCGAGGACCACCACCAGCCCGTGGTCCTCGCCGCCAGCAGCACCCGCGTGCGCTCGGGCCCGTGCCGGAGCCTGTCCTGCAGCTGCAGGAAGACGTCGTTCCACGTGAGGCGGTCGGCGTCGTCGATCAGCAGCAGCCTGCCGTGCTCTTCGTCGTCCCAGTGCTCCTCCTGGAAGTGCCGCAGGAGCCTGGTCTTGCCCGCACCCGCCGGTGCGTACAGCAGCAGAGACGCCGCGGGCGCGGGGCTGTCGCGCCAGTGCGTGAGTGCCTGCAGCTCGGGTTCTCTGCCGTGAAAGGGGACCACCTGTCGGGTGGGGTCCAGCAGTGCGGCGACGCTGAGTGCTCGGTCCACAGCCTCATAGTCGGCCGACGGTCAGGCCAGGGGTAGGAAGACCACACCATCGTGGCTTTTTCCCGTTTTTCCTTCACTCCTTTGCTGACTGGCTTGGAGATCCTCCAACGGTTAGGCACGCCGTGCGAGGTGGTGACGGTAACTTTCGTACTCACCCACGAACCCGGGCCGGATGCGGGCGAGCTCCAGCACCCTGGGCAGGGCATCGCGGTGGCCGATGAAGTCCGCGCCGGCGTAGTGCGCGCCGCCGATGCCGCCGATGATCCGTGCCCTGAGCGGCATCCGCTTGCGGGCGTACTCCTCGCGGAAGAAGCTGCCGGGCGCCATGCGCCGGCGGATCGCGCTCTTCACGTTCTCCGTGACGTCGCGCTCGTGGATCCACTCGAAGTCGGTGATCTCCTGCTGGAGCCTGCCGAACCGCGCGGACGACCTGGGGTCGAACACGTCGATGAGCGAGAAGTGGCCGCCCGGCTCGAGCACACGGGCGACCTCGTGGAAGAACCGCTCGACGTCCGGGTAGTTGTGCGAGCTCTCGACGTTGATGACGAGGTCGAACTCCTGATCGCCGAACGGCAGCCGCTCGGCGTCGCCCTCGACGTAGGTGAGCCGGTCGCCGCGGGCGAGCAGCGCGTTGGCCCTGCGGATGGCGGCCGCGGAGATGTCGAGACCGACCGCTCGGGAGGGGTCCACGAGGCGGACGAGGAAGTTGAGGCCCTCGCCCATGCCGCAGCCGACTCCAGCACGTTGAGGGTTTTGAAATCGCCTGCCGGGTGCGGCAGCCCGCGCAATGTCTGGAAGTAGAGCTGCTCGGAGAAACCGTCGCTGACGCCCGCGTTGAAGTTCGGGCAGAGATCGGTCAGTTCTTCGAGCAGTTTCGGGCAATGCATGCCCCAGTGCCAGAAGTCACCGGTCCGCGACCACGACGCCACGTCGTCGTGGACCGCCGAACGGCACCTTTGAGCTGGTCAGCCTCGG
Organism: Lentzea roselyniae; assembly: GCF_039537795.1. NCBI lineage: Bacteria > Bacillati > Actinomycetota > Actinomycetes > Pseudonocardiales > Pseudonocardiaceae > Lentzea > Lentzea roselyniae. The sequence goes on along the minus strand of NZ_BAABBE010000014.1, from coordinate 36,932 downwards.
GTATACCGGCGTTGAGGTCGCGCAGCCCGGTGGCCGCGTTGCCGTTGGTCATGAGAGCTCTCCCGAGGTGAGCGTTGCTTGTGTTCCGCACTGTGGCAGCGCTTCCACCGGGAGATGATCATTCTTTCATTCATTCCGGGTGAATTCGTAGAATTCATCCTTGAATGCAACTCGTTGCAAAGCTTTTCAACATTTCCCGGTACAGAACCGGGCGCCCGGTTTCAGTCCGGACTGAAACTGTCAGACCCTCGCTGCACAATCAGTGGCGTGCTGGTCGCCCTCGTCCCGGAAGCGGACGGTGCGGGCCGGTGGCAGAAGCTGCACGACGACGGGACGCCCGCTGGTCCCGCGATGGCGGCGGAGTCGCTGGCCACCGCCGTCGCGTCGCTGGAGCGTGCCCACAAACCGCGGTGGGTGTGGGCGGACACCACCGAGGTCTACCCGGCACTGCTGCGCGCCGGGGTGCGGGTCGACCGGTGCTGGGACCTGCACCTCACCGAGGCGTTGCTGCTCGGCGCCGAGGGCAGGCACCGCGAGCCGAAGGAGCTGGCGGCGGCGCTGGCGCGCGAGCTGGGGATGCCGGCGCCGGCGGATCTGGGGCCGCGCAAGAAGGACGTCGAGCTGACGTTGTTCGAGCCCGAGCCGGTGGTGCTGCCGGGCGGCACGGACGCGCTGGCCGCGTTGTCGCTGGTTTTCCGGGCACAGCAACGGAATCCGGCGCTGGGGCTGCTGATCGCGGCGGAGTCGGCGTCGGCGTTGGTGGCGGCGGAGATGACGCACCGCGGGTTGCCGTGGCGGGCGGACGTGCACAACGAGATCCTCGAGGAGATGCTCGGCCCGCGCACTGCGCCGGGTGTGCGGCCGAAGGTGTTACAGGCGTTGGCGGACCAGATCCGGGAGGCGTTCGGCGGCAAGGAGGTCAACCCGGACGCGCCGGCGAGCATCGTGCGGGCGTTCGCGCGTGAGGGCATCGACGTGCCGTCGGCGCGGCGGTGGGTGCTGAAGAACATCGACCATCCGGCCGTGGAACCGTTGCTGGAGTACAAAGAGCGCGCACGGCTGTGGGTGGCGCACGGCTGGACGTGGCTCGACGCGTGGGTGAAGGACGGGCGGTTCCGACCGGACTACGTCGTCGGTGGCGTGGTGTCGGGCCGTTGGGCGTCGCGTGGTGGTGCGGCCCTGCAGATTCCCCGGCTGATGCGGAAAGCGGTGATAGCGGACGACGGCTGGTGCCTCGTGGCGGCCGACGCCTCACAGCTCGAACCGCGGATTCTGGCTGCCCTGTCGGGAGATCAGCGGTTGATCGAGGTGTGCGGGGACGACGATCTCTACTCCGCGCTGGCCGAGGACTCGTTCAAGGGCGAGCGGCCGCGCGCGAAGATCGCGATGCTGTCGGCGATGTACGGCGGCACCTCGGGTGAGGCCGGACCGCTGCTCGCCGTGCTGCGCAAGAGGTTTCCCCAAGCCGTCGGATACGTGGAGGCCGCGGCGCAGGCCGGTGAGCAAGGGCGGATGGTCCGCACGCGACTGGGACGCACGTCGCCCGCACCCTCGGAGGCGTGGCGCGAGCTGACCGGCGGCGCGGACGACTCGGGCGAGGTGTCGAGCTCGTCGCGGCAGGCGGCGCGGAACTGGGGGCGGTTCACGCGCAACTTCGTCGTGCAGGGCAGTGCGGCGGACTGGACGGCGGCATTGCTGGGCGTGCTGCGCAACAGATTGCCCGCCGACGCCCACCTCGTGTTCTTCCAGCACGACGAGGTGCTCGTGCACTGCCCGCGCGAGGACGCCGACGCGGTGATCCAGGCGATAGCGGACGCCGGACGCGAGGCGACGCGGCTGCTGTTCGGCGAGACCGCGGTGCGGTTCCCGATGAACGCCGTGCCCGTCGCGTGCTACGCCGACGCGAAATAAGTCCAAACAAGACGCGGTACGACCTGCTGCGTTCCGACTCGTTGCTCCGAATGGCCGCTTGCCCCGCACCCCGTGAGAGCGCTCTCATAAATGGACTGCACCCGTGACAAGGAGGTCACTCGCGCATGAAGCCACGCCGCCGCATCCTCGCGGCCACGACAGCTCTTCTTGCCGCGGTACCCCTGGCGATTGCCGCCATGTCTGCCAACGCTTCGATCCCACCCCCTGCAGCGGGATGGACGCAGGTCTGGGGTGACGACTTCAACGGCCCGAACGGATCGCTGCCGTCGAGCTCCAACTGGATCTTCGACCTGGGTCACAGCTACCCGGGTGGTCCCGCGAACTGGGGCACCGGTGAGATCCAGAACTACACGAACAGCACCAGCAACATCAAACTCGACGGCTCCGGCAACCTGCGGATCACCGCGCTGAAGGACGGCGCGGGCAACTGGACGTCGTCGCGCATCGAAACCCAGCGCGCGAACTTCAAGCCCGCGGCCGGCGGCAAGCTCGCCATCGAGGGCCGCATCCAGATGCCGAACGTCACCGGCGAGGCCGCACTCGGCTACTGGCCAGCGTTCTGGGCACTCGGTTCGCCGTTCCGCGGCAACTACTGGAACTGGCCGGGCATCGGCGAGTTCGACGTGATGGAGAACGTCAACGGCATCAACTCCGTGTGGGGCGTGCTGCACTGCGACGTCGCACCCGGCGGCGCCTGCAACGAGTTCAGCGGCATCGGCAACTCGCGCGTCTGCCCCGGCGCCTCCTGCCAGTCGGCGTTCCACACGTACCGCTTCGAGTGGGACGACGCCGAGAAGAGCTTCAAGTGGTTCGTCGACGGCCAGCACTACCACACCGTGACGCAGGCTCAGCTCGGCGCGGGAGTGTGGGACCGGATGACCTCGCACGCGGGGTACTTCATCCTGCTGAACCTCGCGATGGGCGGCGCGTTCCCGAACGCGCTGAACAACGGTCAGCCGACCCCTGTCGCGGCCACTCAGTCCGGACACTCGATGGTCGTGGACTACGTGGCCGTCTACACGGCTGGCGGTGGCCCCACCACTCCCCCGACGACGACCACGACGTCGAACCCCGGCGGTGGGGGTTCCGCGTACAGCGAACTGCAGGCGGAGAACGCCTCTGAACGTTCTGGCGGCTCCGTGGCACCGGCCGACGGCGGCTCCGGCGTGCACCAGATCGCGAACGGCGGCTACCTGAAGTTCTCCGGCGTGAACTTCGGTCCCGGCCCGGCCCGGCAGTTCTACGCCCGCGTGGCGTCGGGTGCCGGCGGCGGGGTGAGCGGTCTGGTCGAGGTGCGGCTCGGATCGCGCACAGCCGCACCGGTCGGGTCGTTCGCGGTCGGCAACACCGGTGGCTGGGACGCGTGGAGAACCATTCCCGCGAACATCTCCAACATCAGCGGGGTGCACGACGTCTACGTGACGTTCACGAGTGGACAGCCTGCGCCGTACGTGAGCGTGAACTGGGTGAAGTTCGGAACCTGACCCTGGGTGAGCGACCCGGCTCGGCCCTGAGCTAGAATCTCGTCCTGCACGGACGATTAGCTCAGTGGGAGAGCACTACCTTGACACGGTAGGGGTCACTGGTTCAATCCCAGTATCGTCCACTCCACTCGGGGCGAGTTGTGTTCGCGGATTCCGCCAACACAACTCGCCCCGTCGTGTTTCACCTGGGGAGCAGGTAGAGCCAGTACTTCTGGCTGGCGGGGCTGGCGGAGTGCGGCCCGGTGCAGTCCCACCGAACCGTCTTGCCGGATGCGTAGTACTGGAAGCCCGCCGTCTCGCAGGCGGACTTCGTCGGGTACTTCTTGTAGGGCTCCTGCGCGGACGCCGTGCCCGCACCAGCGAGGATCACGCCCAGAACGACCGAAGCCGCCGCGACCGTGCTCAGGATTCGACTCATTGACATTCCTCCAGTCGATGTCGTTGATCATCCTGCCACGACGGTGTGGATCGTTCCGGACTGAGATGATGGGGTGGTGTACGCCGAACGTCCCGCACCCGCGGGTCTGGCTTGCCTGTGGACGCGCACGGTCTCGTCTCCGACCGTGCAGCGGGTGGTGCCGGACGGCTGCACGGACCTGATGTGGGCTCCGGCGACCGGTTCCTTGTTCGTCGCCGGGCCGGACACCCGGGCTCAGCTCGCCGAGGTCGCGCCGGGGACGCTGTACGGCGTGCGGTTGCCGCCTGGGGCGTTTCCCTCGGTGTTCGGGGTGCCCGCGCACGCCGTCAGGGATCTGCGGGTGCCGTTGTCCGAGCTGGTTCCGTCGGCGCGGCTCGACTCGTTCTCGGACATGGTGGCGTTCTGCGCTGCGCGGCTCGTGGTCGATCCGGCGCTGGCCGCGACGGCGTCGTTGCTGCGGACCTGTGACGTGGCTTCGGCCGCCTGGGAGATCGGGTTGAGCTCTCGTCAGCTGCGGCGCCGGTGCCTGGACGCGTTCGGGTATCCGCCCAAGGTGTTGCAGCGGGTGCTGCGGTTCGACGCGGCGATGCGCCTGGCGTGGGACGGGATGCCGTTCGCTTCCGTTGCGGTTGAAGCGGGTTACGCGGACCAGGCGCACCTGGCCCGCGAAGTTCGTGCTCTGGCCGGAGTGCCGCTCGGTCAGCTGATCCGGCCGTAGCGGCGCAGGGTCAGCAATGCGTCGACCGTGGCGATGGAACGCCATTCGAAGTTGACGACCGGCGTGAACGCGGGAAAGCCGAAGTTCCAGCCGCCGTCTTCCTGCTGGCCGTTCTGGAGTTCGTCGAGGTCCTTGCTGAACTCGTCGTCGGTGAACCACGCGCGGGCAAGACCGGTCGGCTTTTCCGCGTAGTGGTGCGGAGCCATGCCTTCGTCGTCTTCATAGCCCTCGACCTGCAGATGCCTGAGCTTTTCCGCGGCGAGTTCCGCGCGCTTGCGGTCCCCGACCTCGTCCAGGAACATCACCGCGGCCCGTAGCTCGTACGGGTGGGTCTTCTCCAGTTTGTCGATCTCCTGCCAGCAGTAGGCGGTGGCCTTGTCGAGCCACGGGTCGGTGATCCCGAGCGCCAGCAGTGCGGCCGCGATCTGGGCCGTCAGGAGAAGTCCGCCCTGGTCGTCGGCGGCGATCCACGGGGCCATGGGATGCCCCTTCGACGTGGACATGCCGAACGGGACCGAGCCGTCGGGGCAGGTGTTCCTGAGCCACGTCAGAATCGATTCGGCATGCTCGGGGGCGTTGACCTCGCCGAACATCTGCAGCGCGCGCAGGGCGTGCAGCGGCTGGCTGGTGGGCCCGCGGTGGTCGGGTTCGAGGGCGTGACCGTAGCCACCGTCGTCGTTGCGGTAGGCCAGCACGGCCTGGACCACGGCGTTCGCCGAGCCACCGTCGAAGGCGTGCTCGAACCAGCGTTGTTCCAGCGTGCGGGCGTTGTGCCAGATGAAGTTCCTCGCTCGTTCGATCATGTCTCGAACCTAGGGCGGTGACTCTGCGGGGTCTTGAACGAAACGGCCATGTGACCTGATCAGCTGATTCGATCGCCTCCAAGTGGAACCGGCGCTGTGCGAAAATCCTCCAACAGGGGTGTTGAGTTCTGAGGGGAGCTGGCCAGGATGCTGATGTTCGACGCGATCGTGCCGGTGATGGCGACCGCGGCCAAGGCTGCCGGGGCCGCTGCGGGTGCCGCGGCTGGAGCCGGAGGCGCGGGTACTGCCCGGTTCAGCGTCGACCCCGACCAGGCCCAGAAGATGATCGACGGCTTGAAGCTGGCGATCGAACGGCTGGTAGAGCTCGAGCAGAAAGCCGGCCGTCTGCAGTCGTCAGGAGCCCCCGGTCCCGACCCCTACAGCGGGTGGGCAACCCTCGCGATGCGCCAAGCAGCAGGCAAAGACCCCGGTGGCTACGCCTGGGCCAACGAAGCCGCGCAGAGGGCGCTCGAAAAGACGATCGAGAACATCGAAAAGGCCCTGGCCAAGTACCGGGGCACCGACGAGGCGGCGCAGACCGCACTGAAGGGTTGACACGATCTTGAAGCGCATGACCGCCCTGCTGACCGCCGTCCTCGCCATCGGCGTCCTGGCCGGTTGCTCGGAAAAGACCGGTGGCAACGCCAACACGACGGCGCCGACCGGTGGCGAGCAGACGAGCACCGCGCCTACCAGCAGCGATTCGCCCTCGGGTCTCAGCATCGACAAGTTCGTCAGCAAGCCGTGCGAAATTCTCACGGCTGCCCAGGTCGCAAAGCTCGGTTCCGTCCGCGCACCTCAGACCGGCAGCGATGTGCTCGGCCCCTTGTGCACCTGGAAGGGCCAGGATGTCATCAAGAACTCCACATACACGATCTCCGTGACCAAGGACAAGGACGTTGAAGAGATGGTCGCCAACGTCAAGAGCGACCCTGTGTTCACCGACCACAAGGTCGACGGCGTGCGCCTTATCACCAGCGATCAGACGAACGGTGAGATGAGCTGCGCAACGATCATCCAGGCGTCCAAGACCGACTCGGTGACCCTGCAGGTCAACGTCGCGAAGGACGAGCGCGCGACGAAAAAACCCTGCATCGAGTCCGAGACGGTCGCAAAGATGATCATTGAAAACCTGAAGGGGTAGCAGTTATGGCTGGGGATGAGCCGAACATCGGAGGCTTCCTGATGCTGCCCCTCGCGGGCGGCAACACTGTTTACAATTGGTTCGAGAAGGGCAAGGGACCGAGCCAGAGCACGGGACCGAGCGCTCAGGACTGGCGCGAGGTGTCCACCGGCCACGCCGACGTCTCGAGGCTGATCGAACAAGCCGTGAAGGACTCCGGTGCGTCCTGGGAGGGCGCGGCCGCTGACGCAGCGCGTGGCGCGACCTCACCGCTTGCCACGTGGGCGGATGTAACAGGAGAGTCCGCCAAATCCGTGGCCACGACGTCCGACACCGTCGGTCAGGCGTATGTCGACGCCAAGTACAAGATGTCGAAGCCGCCAGAGGTTCCGGACAAGCCGTTCCTCAACGACTGGAAGCCGTGGGAGACGGACTACGACAAGGCCGTCGAGCAGAACCAGAAGGTCAACGAGCAGAACATGCAGGCGTTCTCCCAGTACGGGGAGACCGTCACGGCCAGCACGAACAACATGCCGACCTTCATCTCCCCCACTGCCAGCGATGCGGGCATGGAGGAGCAGGGCAACGGCAAGATCGGCAAGGTCGACCGGAACGGTACGGGGGACCCGTACACGCCACCGGGCACCGGCACCCCTCCCGGCACCGGAACGCCTCCCGGCTCTGGCGACGACACCAACCTGTCGGGTTGGAAGCCGCCGAACAGCGACACGACCAATCCGCAGTGGACCGACCCCAACGACCCGCGCAACAGGCCGCCGGGTATCGGCGACCCGAACGACCCGCGCAACCGGCCTCCCGGCGGTGACCCCAACATCCCGCCCGGTGGCAGGTGGGACCCGAACAACCCGAACGACCCGCGCAACCGCGGCCGGCTCGACCCCAACGACCCGCGCAACCGTCCGGGCGGCCCCGGAGGGCGTGGGCTCGGCGGGCGCGGCGGCGGTGGCGGTGGCGGTGGCGGCGGCGGAGGTGCCGGCGGCGGCCGTGGTGGAGGCGCGGGCGGCCTCGGCGGTGCCGCGGCGGCTCGCCTCGGCGGGCCCGGTGGCATGGGCGGCGGCTTCGGTGGTGCGGCCGGTGTGGCTGGCGCTGAGCAGGGCCGCGGTGGTGCCGGTGGCTTCGGGCCGGCGGGTGCCGCTGGTGCGGCCGGTCGTGGTGGCGCTGCCGGTATGGGCGCCGGAGGCATGGGCGCCGGTGCCGGTCGTGGCCAGGGAGACGAGGACAAGGAGCACAAGTCCGCGTCGTACCTGCAGGAGACCGAGGACATCTTCGGCGACGGAACGATGGTGGCTCCGCCGGTCATCGGCGGATAAGGAGAGAACGTGCTGAGATCCAGGGTCGCCATCCCCGTCACGGCGCTTTACCAGGCGTGGCAGGCGGCGGGCCTGCCGTCGCTGCACCGGGCGCTGCTCACGCAGGTCGAGTTCGACGAGGACCGCCTCGAGTCGGGTGACCTGAGCGAGCTCGAACGGCTGCAGCGCCTCGCGTGGGCACAACTCGAGGCCTACGGGCTGGCGCGCGGGAGCCAGGTCCATCCGGACCTGGCCAACGCGCTGCGGCTCGTGATGGAAGCCGGCGTTGAGTACTGGGCGTTCTTCAGCCTGAAAGACGGGCCGCAGCAGAGCGTGCTGGTCGTGTCGAACGGCCAGGACGCGCTGCGGATCGTGCTGACGCCGGAACAGCAGTTCGTGCTGGAACCGGTCCGTCCGGAGGAGGCACCGCAGGCGCTGGTCGGTGCCCTGCCGCCCACGCCGGCAGGCAAGGGCAACCCGATCACGTTGCCAGAGGACGCGCTGGAGCAGAAGCGGCAGTCCTACGAGGACACCGGCTCGTTCATGCAGCAGAGCCGTCCGACCAGCACGCCGAACGACCAGCTGGTCGCGCAGCTCAAGGAGATCATGAACCAGCCGCGAATCGGCGGCGGTCAGGTCTACTCGGCCAAGCGCGACCACCTCGGCCGCAAGCAGCGTTGCATCGCCCCGCTCACGTACATCGACACGACGAGCGGGCGCTACATCGCGGCGAAGAGCGAGGGCTGGCTGCGGGTGCAGCCCGCCGACTTCGGCACCCTCGCCCACCTGACCGCCACGATGCCGTAACGGCACCTCGGCCGGGTCGCGATCGCGGCCCGGCCGATGCTGTTCAGGCGAGCCGCAGCGCGTCCGGCCTGAGTTCAGCGGGGCTGCGGTGACCCGACAGGCCGAGCGTCAGGTCGAAGTCCGCGAGCAGGCTCCGCACCACGTGCTTCACGCCGACCTGCCCGCCGTGCGCCAGCCCGTACGCGTACGGCCGCCCGACCATCACCGCCTTGGCCCCGAGCGCCAACGCCTTCACGATGTCCGCGCCGGTGCGAATCCCGGAGTCGAAGAGAACGTCGATCTGCTCCCCGACCGCGTCCACGATCGACGGCAGCGCGTCCAACGAGCCGACCGCACCGTCGACCTGGCGCCCGCCGTGGTTGGACACCACGATTCCGTCCATTCCGGACTCGACCGCCTTGCGCGCGTCGTCCGCGTGCTGGATTCCTTTGAGGACGATCGGTCCGTCCCAGTGCTCGCGCAGGAAAGCCAGCTGGTCCCACGACTTGTCGGTACCCGTGAACAGCTGGACCCACCGCAGGATCGCCATCGGCAGGTCGTCCTCCGGCGACTTCTGCAACCCTGCGCGGAAAACGGGGTCGCTGAAGGGAATCGCCGTGCCGACGCCCCGCAGGAACGGCAGATACGCCTGGTCCAGGTCGTGCGGCCGCCACGCCAGCGTCCACGTGTCGAGCGTGACGACCAGCGCCGTGAACCCGGCCTTGCGCGCCCGGTCCAGCAGCGACGCGCACACGTCCGGATCGTTCGGCCAGTACAGCTGGTACCAGCGAGGCCCGTCACCCGACGCCTCGGCGACCTCTTCGATCGTGTGCGAGGACGCCGTCGACAACACCATCGGCACCCCCAGCTCAGCCGCCGCCCGCGCGGTGGCCAGCTCGCCGTCCGGGTGCAGGATCGACTGCACGCCAACGGGTGCGAGCATCACGGGCGCGGGCAGCTCTGTGCCCAGCACCGACACACCGAGGTGCCGCTCGGTCGCGTTGGTCAGCATCCGCGGCACGATCCGCACCCGGTCGAACGCCTCCCGGTTCGCCCGCACGGTGGCTCCGGAGCCGGCACCTCCCGCCACGTACCAGAACGGCCCCGGCCCCAGCCTGTCGCGCGCGGACTGCTCCAGCGCGTCCGGATCGGTGGTGAACGGCGGCACCGCGCCGCCGAGCCCCTGCAGGTAGATCTCGTTCTGGTACGCGGCGAATGAGGTCATGCTCCTACTCTGCTACGAAGCGAGCTGAACCAGGAAGAACTCGTTGCCGAACGGGTCGCTGAACCACGTCGCCCGATCGCCCCACGGCATGGTCTCCGGCGCGGCCTTGACCTGCACCCCCTTCTCCTGGAAGGCCGCGCAGTCGCCGTCGATGTCGTCGGTGATCAGCGAGATGCCGCAGCCCATCGTGAACGACACGTTGGGCGTGTCGGACTGCGAGAGCGCGAACGCCGTCTGGGCGCCGGGAGGAGCGACGGTCAGCCAGCGCATGCCCGCCTCGTTGCTGTCCTGTCGCTTCTCCCAGCCCAGCACGTCCACGTAGAAGCTCAGCGCCTCGTCGAGGTCGCGGACGTTGATGGTGGCCGAGTGCACATGAGTGATCATGCGCAGAACGCTAGGCCCGCACCCCCGCCGTCCGCTTCTTCGAAACTGCTCGCCTCGGCCAGCGGGACTCCAGCCACATCGCTACGGGCGCCGCGGTGACCACTGTGGACAGCGTCCCCGCGATCAGGCCGATGAGCAACGCCGTGGCGAAGTTGGCCAGCGAGCCGTCACCCAGGACCAGCAGCGCCGACAGGACGAACAGCACACCGATGCCGGTGTTCACGGTGCGTGGCACGGTTTGCACCACCGCGTCGGACACCAGGTCCGGGTACGACGCGGACAGCCGTGAGCCGCGCAGGGAACGCAGGCGGTCGAAGACGACCACGGAGTCGTTCACCGAGTAGCCGATCACGGTCAGCAGGGCCGCGAGGAACACGCCGTCCGCGGTCTTGCCCATCCACGCGAACACGCCGATGAGCACCAGCACGTCGCTGACCAGCGCGGCGACCGTGGCGAGGCCCAGGCGCCAGTCGAAGCGCACCGCCAGGTACGCGAGCTGGGCGGCGACGGCGATGGCCAGGCCGATCACGGCGTTGCGGCGCAGTTCGGACGACAGCGACGGGCCGATCAGCTCGTTGCTCGACTGGCGGGCACCGTTGTCCACCGCCGAGGACACGATCGTGCCGATGCGGGACGAGTCGGCGTCGTTGATCGGGCCGGTGCGCAGCGACACCTCGTTGCCGGACGAGGACACGACGACGTCCCCGAAGCCGCCGTCCGCCAGCGCGGTTCGGACGCGGCCGGGGTCGACGGGGCCGCCCGCGGTGAAGTCGAGCATGCGGCCGCCGGTGAACTCGACGCCCAGGTTCAGGCCGCGCACGAACAGGCCGGCGAACGCCACGAGCACCAGCACGCCCGCGCTGATCAACCACGCGGAAGGCCGCCGGTACAGCACGACGGACAGCCGCTGCCGCACCCAGCCCAGCGTGTGCAGACCGCTCAGCCGTGGACGCTTCGACACGAACCGAGTGCCCAGCACCCACAGCACCAGCACACGCGACAGCACGAGGGCGCTGAACATCGAGGCAAGCACACCGATGGTCAGCGTGACGCCGAAGCCCCGGACCGGGCCCGTGGCCAGCCAGAACAGCAGACCGGCTGCCAGCAGCGTCGTCACGTTCGAGTCGGCGATCGCGCTCAGCGCCCCGCGGAAGCCGGATTCCGCGGCACGGCGCAGGTTCGGTTTTCGGGTGTACTCCTCGCGTGCCCGTTCGAAGATCAGGACGTTCGCGTCGACCGCCATGCCGATCGCCAGCACGAAGCCGGCCAGGCCGGGCAACGTCAGGGTCGCGCCGACCGCGAGGAGACCCGCGTAGGCGACACCCGCGTAGCCGGCCAGCGCCACGACCGCCAGAACGCCTGCCAGCCGGTACGCGAAGATCAGGAACAACGAGGTCAGGGCGATGCCGATGATCGCGGCCTTGGCGCTGGCGTCGATCGCCTCGGCGCCCAGGGTGGCGCCGACCGTGCGCTGTTCGATCACCTCGACCGGCACGGGCAGCGCACCCGAGCGGATGACGAGGGCGAGCTCCTTGGCCTCCGGCTGGGAGAAGCGGCCGGTGATCGTGGTGGCGCCGCCTGCCTGGCCGGCGCCGCAGGGCGTATCGGAGCTGACCTCCGGCGACGAGATGGGCTTGCCGTCCAGCACGAAGGCGATCTGGCGGCCGGGTGTGCCCGGCGGTTCGCAGGCCGCCTCGCCGGTGACCTTCTGCCACTTCGACGGGGCTTCGCCCTGGAACTGGATGTTCACGACGAAGCCCGCGCCCTGCTGGTTGCGGACAGCGGACGCGTCGGAGATGCCTTCGCCGGTCATGACGGTCTGGCCGTTGCGCTGAACGAGCAGCTGCGCGGTGCGGCCGAGAACCTTCACCGCTTCTTCCGGGTCCTGGACGCCGGGGAGTTCGACGACGATGCGGTTCTCGCCGGAGCGGGCGATGACCGGTTCGGCGACGCCGAGTGCGTCGACGCGGCGGCGCAGGACCTCCAGAGATCGGTCGGCCGCGTCGGAGTCGCCCTTGGCCTCGAGGACGATCTGGGTGCCGCCGCGCAGGTCGAGGCCCAGGCGGGGATCGGTGGTGAGCAGGAGAAAAGCGGATGCGACGAGGACCCCGAGCGCTATCAGACCGCGCACGAGGAGACCCCGCCGCGCGTTGTCGCGCGACATGGGTGGTTGAAGCCTTCCGGGAAAGTGGTTGCTGAGAAACGGGTTTCAGCGACCGGAAGGCGGCGAGCGGTCCCGCTGCGGGGACCAGCGGATGCCGTCGGGCGTGCGGTGCACGCGCCGGACGAAGGAGACGACGAAACGGACGGGCAGCGAGGGCTTCGCGACCGGCGGCACGTCCATCGGCAGCTGGGCCTGCGGCACCTGGGCCGCGTGGTGGTTGTGCGGCTTGGGCGCGGCGCCGGGCAGGTTCGCGAAGTCGTGGGCGTGCCGGACGACGGAACCGGAAGAGGGCGTGGGCTCGGCGGGCGCGGCGACGATGAACAGCTGCCCGAGGAACAGCAGAACCGCGAGCGCGACCGCGTTGCGACGCATCACCGCTTCCTGCCTCCCCCGACGTACACGAGCGCTCCCCCCACGACAGCGCACAACCAGGAAAGCACAAGTGGCTGCATCGTGGTGGCCCCGAACAGCAACGCGACCGTCCACGCGGTCAGGATCACCACGGAGGCGGCGAGCAGCGACACCGTCACGGCGAGCTTGCGCAGGCCGAAGAGCAGCTTGAACGGGCGCAGCCGCAGCGCCACGACAACACAGCACAACACCAGCGCGCCGGTGAAGAAGCCCAGGTAGGGCGTCGGCCGCGGCATACCGGCTACCAGCGCCAGCAGCCCGCCGCCGACCAGCAGCATCGCCAGCATGCGCAGCGCACGCCACACCTGGACCTTGTTCAGCTGCATCGGCGCGGGAGGCTTCGCGGCACGGCGCCGTTGCACGGTCGCGAGGTTGGCCTTGGAGTCCGCGTCGGACGGGTCGAGCTTGATCGCCGTGCGGTAGGCGTGCTCGGCGGTGCCCCAGTCGCGCATGCGCAGGGCCGCGTCGCCGAGCACCTGGAACGCCCGTGCCTCGGTGGGCGCGAGCTGCGAGGCGTGCAGGGCCGAGTCGAACGCCTCGACACCACCGTCCGGCAGGTCCGCGAGCACCTCGGCCAGCACGACGTAGCAGCGCCAGTCACCGGGCTTGCGGCGCACGGACTCCCGCGCCGCGACGGCGGCCTCCTGGTGCCGGCCGAGGTCGCTCAACGCCAGCGCCGCCAGCCGCTGCGGCCACGCCGGTTCGCCGTCGAGGATCATCGCCCGCTTGGCCGAGTCGAGCGCCTGGTCCGCCTCACCGAGGTCGAGGTGGGCGGCAGCGAGCCGGCACCACGCCTCGGAGTGCCGAGGGTTCGCCGCCACCAGGGGCCGCAGCAGGTCGATCGCCTGCCGCGGTTTCCCCGAGGCGGTGAGCTCGGCGGCGCGCAGCAGCACCGCGTTCATCGGCTCGGACACGCCGCACAGTGTGACAGCGCGCCCCCTGCCCCCGAACGGGTGACCTCAGCCGAACCAGCGAGCGAGCGCCGTTTCCAGGCTCTGCTGGTCGTCGCCGGCCCACGCCACGTGCCCGTCCGGCCGCACCAGCACGGCGGGCACGTCCAGCTCCTCGCTGACGTCGACGACGTGGTCGACCCGGTCCGCCCGGTCGCACGTGGACAACCGCCCGGTCTGGTCGAGCAGGATCCCGCGTCCTGCGTGCATCTGCTCGTAGAGCCCGCCCCGCTTCAGCGCGAGGTCCCCGATCCGGCGACCCACCAGGTCGTCGGAAGAGCCGAAGTCGTACCGGATCGCGACCGCGATGATCTTCTCGACCAGATACCGGTTGACCTCCTCGAACCGCATCAGCTCCGTGAACACCCGCCGCACCGACTGCGGCCCCGGCTCGACCTTCATCAGCTCGATCTGCGCACGGGTGTTGTTCAGCACCTCCTCCGCCACCGGGTGCCGTTCGCCCTCATAGGTGTCCAGCAGGTCGGAGGGCGCCCAGCCGTTCACCGCAGCGGCGAGCTTCCAGCCCAGGTTGAACGCGTCCTGCAGGCCCAGGTTGAGGCCCTGGCCACCGGTCGGCGGGTGGATGTGCGCCGCGTCGCCCGCCAGGAACACGCGGCCGGACCGGTAGCGCTCGGCCTGCCGGGTGGCGTCGCCGAAGCGCGACATCCACCGCGGCGAGTGCACGCCGAAGTCCGTTCCGGCAACCGCGATCAGCCGCTGCTTGAAGTCGTCGAGCGTCGGCATGACGGTCCGGTCCTCGTTCACGCCCTCGGCGGGCACGATGACCCGATACCCACCGTCGCCGTACGGGCCGATGCCGAACCGCTTGTGCGTCTTGCGGACCTCCAGCATCAACGGCATCGCCTCCTCCCAGGGGATGCCGATCTCCATCTCACCCAGCAACGTCTCGACCCGCGAGGGCTCGCCGGGAAAGTCGATGCCGGCCAGCTTCCGCACGGTGCTGCGGCCGCCGTCGCAGCCGACGAGGTAGCTCGCCCTCAACGAGGTGCCGTCCGCCAGTTCGACGGTCACCCCGTCCTCGTCCTGCGACAGCCCGGTGACGGCGCACCCGCGACGGATCTCGGCGCCGGCCGCCAGCGCGTGTTCGGTGAGCAGGCGCTCGATCTTCGGCTGCGGGAGACCGAGGACGTGCGGGTACTTGGTGTCCAGCCGTTCCGGCGCGGGCCGCTCGATGCCGGCGAAGAACCCGGCGAGCGGGTGCTTCGTGCCGAGCTCGAGGAACCTGTCCACGAGGCCGCGCTGGTCCAGGACCTCGATGCTGCGGGCGTGCAGGCCGAGCGCACGGACCACCTTGGTCGGCTCCTCGTCCCTCTCCAGCAGGACCACGCGCACGCCGTGCAACCGCAGCTCGCCGGCCAGCATCATGCCGGTCGGCCCGCCGCCGGCGATGATGACGTCGATCATGGAGTCCCCATTTCCCCAGGTAAAGCACGTTGGCCGGGAAAGGATGAGGCATCACCGGGGCCTTGCCGCAAGACCGGGGGTGCGCTATACCTTGAAGAGGGCAGGGAGAACATCCCCGCCTTTTCGCATTTCTGGGGACATTCCACGACCGAATCGCACCGCAGCCCACCGATCGCGCCAAGTTGAGTGCAGCAGGCTCAACTTTCATGGCAGGGTGGTTTGCATGGTGCAGTGGTACTTCGCGGGACTGGCGCTGTCCTTCTTCGGCACGAGCGCGATGTACCTGGTCGCCGGGATCTGGGTGAAGACGCTGACCGGCAGCGACGCCCTCGCCACTGTCGCGATCCTGTGCGTGTACGCGCCGGGCGTGCTGTCGCCGTGGATCGGCAGGATCGCCGACGCCTGCCGCCGCCGCCCGCTGCTGATCTGCACCAACCTCGCGATGGTCCCGGTGCTCGCGGTGCTGTTCTTCACCGACGACGTCCGGGTGATCTTCACGGTTCTGCTGGTCTACGGCGTGAAGGCGGTGCTGGTCAGCGCGGCGGAACCGGCGTTGCTCGTGGCGATGCTCCCGCAGGACCAGCTCGCCGGGGTCAACGGGCTGCGCATGTCACTGCAAGAAGGCATGAAGCTCGTGGCACCACTCGCGGGCGCAGCCCTGTTCGCCGCGTACGGCGCGTGGCCGGTCGTCGCGATCGACGCGCTGTCGTTCCTGCTCGCCGCGGCGGCCACCAGCATGATCAGAGTCGACGAACCACCGCCCACACCGCGCGAAGCACCGAGCTGGCCGCATCTCAAGGCGCTGACCTGGCCCATCCTCGGCGCCACCACAGCGTTGTTCGCAGGCTCACTGCACTCCGCGGCGTCGTTCGCGCTGGTCGAGAAGGGTCTGCACGATGGACCGGAGTTCCTCGGAGTGTTGTCCGCGGTCCAAGGCGCCGGATCGGTCCTCGCGGGCCTGACGGGGAAACGCGCGAACGTCACGGCCGGACTCGTGCTCATCGCGGTCGCGGCGCTGGCCAGGACGACGGCCTGGCTCCCCGCGGTGCTCGTGGCCGGGTTCGTGCACGGCATCGGGCTCGCCTGGGCCGTGATCGCGGTCGCCACCCTGGTCCAGCAACGCACACCGGCCGGCGCCATCGGCAGGGTCAGCGCGACCGCCATGAGCATCGTGTTCGGTGCCGCACCCCTGGGACTCGCAGCGGGCGCGGCACTCGTCGCGAACATCAGTTTCGAAGCGATCTACGTGATCATCGCCGTCATCACCGCCGCCGCCGCGATGTGGGTGCGCGGGAGCCGGGCGCGTCGCTTCACCACGCGCCCGGCCCCCGCGCGAGCGGCCGGCCAGATGGAGTGATCAGCCGCACGTCGTGGTGGTCGGCGGCACCTGGCAGAGCCTGGCCGCGTAACCGCCGTTCCGAGCCACGGGCACCGTCAGCGAGTCTCCCGCCGAAACCCGTTTGGTGTCGAACGTGATCTTGCCCGTCGGACCGTCGTGGTACAGCTCGACCAGCCAGGAGCCGGAGCCGAGGAATCCCGTGCCGATCGAGAGGTCACGTGGACCGCCCGCCACGCCGGCACCCAAGAACCAGGTCGAACCGAGCCGCCTGGCGAGCACGGCCAGCCTGCCGGGATCCCCCGCCACGAGCCGGGTCTCGTCCCACGCGGCGGGAACCGTGCGCAGGAACTGCTCGGCCACCGGGTACGAGGCGTAGCTGGAGATCTTGTCCGCGAAGTGCTGGACACCGGACTCGTAGAGCACCCCCAGCGCCAGCTCGGCCGCATCGGAGTTCGGTCGCACGCCGGAGAACGTCACCGGGGTGAAGTCCATCGGCCCGGTCAGGTTCCTGGTGAACGGCAACGTCAGGTAGTGCTCGATCGGGAACGGCTCCCGGCCGGGACGCGGTTTCGTGCCCTCCGCACCCTTCACCGCCTCCACCGTCAGCACGTGCGGCCAGGTCCGCTCGACCCCGCGCGGGATCGGCGCGCCGTGGAAGTTCAGCATCAACCGGTGCTTCGCGGCCGCCGCGTACACGGCGTCGTACCAGCGCATGCGGTCCTGCCCGTCGGACTCGACGAAGTCGATCTTCAGACCGACCGCGCCCCACGAGCGGTACTGGGCGAAGAGCCGCTCTCGTTCGCTGTCGGTGTCGATGGTCTGCCACCGCACCCACAACCACGTCTCGACACCACGCGCCTTCGAGTACGAGATCAGCTCGGGAATCCAGTCGGCGCTCCAGCCGGAGTCGACGAGGTTGTACCGGTAGCCCTGCTTCGCCGCGTAGTCCGCGTACTGCTTCTGCAGAGCGAGGTTTCCCGTGCCGTCGCCCCACCACGACCACACCGCCGTGCCGGGCCTGATCCACGAGGTGTCGGCGATCTTCGACGGCGGTGCGAGCGACGTGATCAGCGAACTCTCGACCAGCGAGGACAGCGAGCCGACGCCCAGCACCCGCCACGGCGTGGCGAGCGGGCCAGCCGAGGTCTCCGCGGGGTCGGGCAGAACGAGCCGATAGCGAGAACCGTCGAAGACGACCCGTGATCCGCCGTAGCGGCCGTCGACATCGGATTCCGCGAGCAGCAACCACGAGCCCGAGACGTTGAACAGCGCCGGATACCCGTACTCGACGCCCTTCTCAGCCACGCGGACGTGTGCGGACTCGTAGTCGCCGCGCCCGTTGTCGTACGGCAACAGGAACTTCTCGGCGGAGGAAGGCACTGCGAACTCGGACGCCTCACCGAGCACGGTCGCCCACTTGCCCGACGGCAGGACGTACCTGTACGCCACGCCTTCCGCGGACGTGCGCACCACGACGTCCAGCCGTTCGGCCAAGCGCTGGAAGTGGAACGTCGTCTCCGTACCGACGTAGGTGTGCTCACGTTTCTTGCCGGACACCGTCGTGTACGAGTCCTGAACGAGCCGCGACGCCGACCCCACGAACTTCAGCCCCGACGTGAGGTCGGCGTCGGCGGTGCGGATGCCCAGCGCGGACGGCTCCAGCACCGTGGTGCCGCCGTGCCGGACCGAGAGGCTCAACTTCCCCTGGTCGAGCCGTACAAGTGCTTCTGGCGCAACGGATTGCGCCCCGATTGGCGCGATGACGCGCCATTCCCCGGATTCGGCGATGGCGGGAGTCGTGCCGACCAGTGCGCCGGTGGCGGCCGCACACACCGCCGCCAGCACCACCGATCTGTTGCGAAGCCCCATGCGTGTCACTCCCTACAGCGTGGCGGCGGTAGGTGGACAGGATTGGGAAAGCGCTTACCAGACTAGGCCAGCAGCCCTGCTTCGTGTAGATGAGCGAAGATGATTCGATCGACCGGCGAGATCCGGTCCGCGTCGGCGGTGGTGAGCCACGCGAGTTCCTCGATCTCGCTTGCCGCCACCAGCTCTCCCGCGAACGAGGCGGTGTAGCAGGTCATTCGCACGATCACCCCCGACGAGTGGCCGTGCGCCTGCGCCTCGAACGTCCCGATGTGCTTCGCCGACGCCGCGTCGATCTCGACGGTCAGCTCCTCGCGGATCTCGCGCACGAGCGTCTCGACGTCGGACTCCCCCGGTTCCCGTTTCCCGCCGGGCAGGTAGTACGTGCCCTTGCCGGCCGATCGGGTGCCCAGCACCCTGCCGTCCTTCAGATGGATCCAGGCGATCTTGTCGATCATGCCGCCAGGCTAGGCGGACGCGAGCTCCTGCACCACGCGGTGCGCGTCGGCGAGCGACTCGACCGCGAGCTCGCGGAACTGGTGCAGCTGCGGGTTGACGTCGGCCATCGTGAGCTCGGCGTGCACGAACTCCAGGTTCTGGTCGAGCCCGATCATCGACAGCACCGCCCGCAGGTACGGCTCCTGGAAGTCGAAGCCCGCGCGCGGCGTGCCCGGCTTGTAGGAACCACCCCGCGCGGTCACCACGACGACGCGCTTGCCGCCCAGTTCGAACGTGCCGTCCTCACGCGGGAAGAACTCCACGCCCGCGACCTGGTCGATCCACGCCTTCAGCGTCGACGGGATCGAGAAGTTGTACATCGGCGCACCGATGAGGATCACGTCGGCGGCCCTGACCTCGGCGACGAGGTCCGCCTTGATGTCGTGCTGAGTGCCGTCGACGTGCGGGACCGGTGCCGCATTGAGGTCCCGGTAGACGTAGCCGCCGCCCAGGTTCGCGGACCGCCAGACCTCGGCGAACGCGCCAGTGATCTCACGGGTCACGGAGCCCTCGTGGCGGATGCTCGAGTCGATGTGAAGCAGATTGGTCATACTCAGAACATACGAGCGAAGAACGTCCGAGTCAAGATGTTCTGATCCGAGAACATCTTGCCCGGGATGTAGGATGGACCACATGGAGGAGCAGCAGCCGATACCCGCGTGCATGGAGAAGTGGGACTTCAACTGGTTGCTGCACCGCGCGGCCCAGCGGGTCGGAGCGGCGTTCGCCGAGGAGACCGCGAAGTTCGGCGTCTCACCGCGTGGTCAGCTGGTGCTGCAGGCACTCGCCAACGACGAGGGGCAACGCACCCAGCTCAAGCTCGGCGCCATGCTCGGACTGGACAAGACGACGCTGATGAGCGAGCTCGACAAGCTCGAGCGCGCCGGCCTGATCCTGCGCGTACCCGATCCGAAGGACCGCAGGGTGCGCACGCCGATGATCACCGACAAGGGCCGTGAGCTGCAGAAGCAGGCGGGTGACGCGCTCGCCGAGGTCGAACGTGCCTTCCGCGACCGCTTCACCCGCGAGGAGATGGCGGTCATCCGCAGGGCGTTGATCAACCTCGCCGATGGTGAAGCACCCGTGCACGGCTCCTGCCTCTAGTGGTGTAGCCCGGAAGGTTGCCGGGGGAATTCGCGGTCAGACGGGTGGATCGTGGTGCCGGCCCCGCGTCCTTCGTACTGGTTGTACGGGGGCGGTGCCGCGAGGTGCCCTGCTGAGCGTGGATTACCTCGCCAACGTTCCGGGACGCGCCACTAGGCCAGGGAACCCAGGTCCGCCTCGCGCAGCTGCGCCGGAGTCACGGTCGCCTGCGCGTCCACCAACGCCTGCAGCGCCGTGCCGTGGTCCCAGACGTTGACGTTCATGGCCGCCCGCAGCCGCCCGTCCCGCAGCCAGAACGCGATGAACTGCCGCGCGGCCAGGTCGCCGCGCACCACCACCTCGTCGCCGGGATCGGCGAGGCCGCGGTACTCCATGCCCAGGTCGTACTGGTCGGTGTAGAAGTACGGCGACTTCTGGTACGGCTCGTCCAGCCCGAGCAACGAGCCCGCGACGTGCGTGCCCTGGTCCTTCGCGTTCGCCCAGTGCTCGACGCGGACTCGGTGGCCGTGGCGCGGGTGGTCGTGCGCCGCGATGTCGCCGGCCGCGAACACGTCGGGTGCGGACGTGCGCAACGCGGGGTCGACCGCCACGCCGCCGTTGGCCAGTTCCAGACCGGCGGCCTCCGCGAGCTCCAGCCGCGGCGCCGCACCCACGGCCAGCACCGTCACGTCCGGCAGCAGCTCGGTGCCGTCGTCGAGCACCAGGCCCGACGGAGAGAAACCGGCCACGCCGGTGCCGAGCTTGAACTCGACGCCGTGCTCCTCGTGCAGGCCGCGGAACATCCGGCCCATCTCCACGCCCATTACGCGCACGAGCGGCTCTGCCAGGGGGTCGACCACCGTGACGCGGCAGCCGTGGGTGCGGGCGGCGGCCGCCACCTCGCAGCCGATCCAGCCCGCGCCGATGATCACGACGTGCCTGCCCTCGCGCAACGCGGACCTCAGCGCCAGCGAGTCGTCGATCGTGCGCAGCACATGTCCTTGCGCGCCAGGCAGAACACGAGGGCGCGATCCGGTCGCGAGCAAGAGCCGATCGTAGGAACGCACTGCTCCATCGGAGTCAACTATCGTGTGATCACCCGGTCGAAGCTCCAGCACTGAGACGCCGAGCTGGAGGTCGATCTCGTTGTCGGCGTAGAAACCCGGCTCGTGCACCCACGCGGGTTCGCCGGCCTTGCCGAGCAGAACGTCCTTGGACAGCGCGGGAAGTTCGTACGGGCGGTGATGCTCGGTGCCGAACACGGTGATCTTGCCGCCGTAGCCGCGGTCGCGGAGCGCGCCCGCCGCGGAGGCACCGGCGAGGCCCGACCCGACAATCACGATGCGTTGCGGTTCCGCCATTTTCACCCCTCCTGGTGACCAACTCTCGTCCCTCGTGCGACGCTATCCGCAGCTCGGCGCGGTCGCTCGGCGGAGACATTTCCGGGGACCCCTCCCCGGAACGCGAAACCTCCGTCACGACCACCGGCCGCACGCGTCTCATCCACGCGAGCGCCGGCACGACCGGGTCGGCGCACCGAGTGAGCTGGAGGAAGAAACCCGTGGGAGCCAAAGAGGAGTGGCAGGTCAGCTGCCGCGACATCGCTTCGCGCCGACGGGACTTGACGGTGTTCGTCAGCCAGGGGCACGTCGTGATCAACGTGCCGCCGGGCGAAGCCGCTGTGCTGACCCCGCTGGAGGTCGGCCGGTTGCGGGCCGCGCTGAGGGAAGCCGTCGTCGCCGCGTCCGACACAGAGGTGTGACAGCAGTCACAGCGTTACCTACTCGCAAGTAGGTTAGTGGCTAGAGTGAGTGGCATGCTGACGCGCGTGCTGCTGACCCTGGTCAAAGCCGGAGTAATCCGGCCGTTGGGCCCGCGCGGCCTCGCCGCCACCGCGCGCGGGTATCTGCAGTGGGACATCACGCTCGCGTGGGGTTACCAGACCGGCGCCGGCCGGCACCCGGACCGCGCGGCGATCATCGATGACGACGGCGTGCTGACGTACGCGGAGGTGAACGAGCGCACCAGCCGGCTCGCGCACGCCTTCCGCGCCGGGGAACGCGTCGGGCTGCTGTGCCGCAACCATCGCGGCTTCATCGAGACGATGACCGCGTGCACGAAGATCGGCGCCGACGCCGTCCTGCTCAACACCAGCCTGAGCAAAGGACAACTGGCCCAGGTCGCACAGGACCAGAAGATCGACAGGATCGTCGCCGACCGCGAGTTCGCCGACGTGCTGCCCGACGTCCCCACGTTCTTCGACGACGAGCTCGAGTCGCTCATCATCAACGGACCGGCGGCACCACTGCCCCGCAGGCCTCCGCGCGGCCGGCTGATCGTCCTCACCTCCGGCACCACCGGCACCCCGAAGGGCGCCAAGCGCCCGGAACCCGCGAGCCTCGCCCCCGCCGCCGCACTGCTCTCCCGGATTCCGCTCAAGCACGGCGACGTCATCGCGATCACCTCCCCGCTCTTCCACGCCTGGGGCCTGGCCGCGTTCCAGCTCGGGCTCGTGCTCGGCGCCACACTGGTGCTGCGCCGCAGGTTCGACCCCGCGCAGACGCTGAAAGACGCCGAGAATTGCACGGCGATGTTCGTGGTTCCGGTGATGCTGCAACGCATGCTGGACATCCCGCACCGGCCGAAGCTGCGGATCATCGCGTCGAGCGGGTCGGCCCTGCCGCCGCGCGTCGCCTCCCGCACGCTCGAGGAGTTCGGCCCGGTGCTCTACAACCTCTACGGCTCAACGGAAGTCAGCTGGGCCAGCATCGCGACACCCGAGGAGATGCTCGCCGAACCCGGCACGGCCGGCCGGCCGCCGCTGGGCACTCGACTGGCCGTTGTGGACGATCAGGGCAGGCCCGTGGCGCCCGGTGAGACAGGGCGGATCTTCGTCGGCAACGAGATGCTGTTCGACGGCTACACCAACGGCACCAGCAAGGAGTCGTTGAACGGCCTGATGTCCACCGGCGATCTCGGCTACGTCAAGGACGGCCTGCTGTTCGTGGCCGGCCGCGACGACGAGATGATCGTCTCCGGCGGCGAGAACGTCTACCCGCGCGAGGTCGAGGACCTGCTCTCGAACCTCGACGGCGTCACGGAGGTCGCGGTGCTCGGAGTGCCGGACGACGAGTTCGGGCAGCGGCTCGCGGCGTTCGTGGTCGGCGACGAGTCACTGACGGCCGACCACGTACGGGAACACGTGAGGGCCAACCTCGCGCGGTTCTCCGTTCCGCGGGATGTTTTCTTCGTCAACGAATTGCCGCGCAACGCGGCCGGAAAAGTGTTGAAACGTCAATTGCGCGAACAGGTCTAGGCTCAGGCTCCGAAGGGGGCTTGATCATGACAGTTCCCGGCCGGACGGCGGATCCGCGGTCCAACGCCGTGCACAACCTGCGCGAGGCACGCATCGCACTGGACGAGGGCAGGCCAGGCGAGGCGCTGGAGTACGCGGAGAAAGCGGTTGCCGCCTTCGCGTGGCTGGACGACGTCGAGGGCGTCGCGGAGGGCGTGCTGGCGCAGTCCGTGGCGCTCGGCAAGCGCGGGCTGTGGCCCAGCGCCCTCGACACGATCGACAGGGTGCAGGAGATCGCGGCGGCGAACCGCCACATCGGACTGCAGGCGCGGTGCAGCTTTTCCCGTGCTGTCGTGGAACTGCGGCTCGACTCGCGGGAGCGGAGCTTCAACTCGTTCGCCCGCGCACTGGGTCTCGCCGAGCTCACGGGCGACAACGAGCTGATCGGTTCCGTGCTGTTCGAACAAGCCCGCGTGATGCGCATGCAGTACCACGAGCACTGCATGATCCGCACCCGGGAGAGCCGCTGCAGCCTCGACGGCGAGCCGTGCGTGCGCAAGCTCCGGCGCGCAGAAGCGTTGTGCGCTCAGGTGCGCGACCGGTGGAAGCAGGTCGGCGACCCGGTCCGGATGGCGATGGTGAACGTGCTGCTGACACACGTGCGCATTGATCTGGGTGAACTTGACCGTGCGCATCGCAGCTGGCAGCGCGCTGACCAGTTGCTTGCCGGAAGGAACCGCCCGGTGGCGCGGGCGGAGGCGTTGATGGCGCGCGCCAGGCTGAGCGGGGCGCGCAAGCGGTACCCGGACCAGATCTCCCAGCTGACGCAGGCCGCCGAGCTCGCCATGAGCTGCCTGGCGCGCGAGGTGGCGGTGCACGCCCACCAGCAGCTGAGTGAGGCGTACGAACGGTCCGGTGACCTGGAACGGGCGCTGCGGCACGCGCGGCTGCAGCTGGAGCAGTACCGGTTGTGGGAGCTGCAGGAGGGCCGTGATCTCCTGCGGATGCGCGAGCACGACCTGTCGTCACGGCTGGTAGAACAGTTGGCGCACAGGCGTTTCGAACCCAAGCGCGAGGACGCGGTGGTGCGTGTCCCGCACACCGGTGAGCTGCACGAGACCGGCACCGCGGAGCACACGAACACCCGGATCGCCCGCGCGCTGCGGGCCGGTCTCACCAAGCGCGGCATCGAGGTGCTGCGGCTCGTGGCGGCAGGCGCCAGCACGACGATGATCGCGGAGTCGCTCGGCCTGTCCCCCAAGACCGTGCAGAACCACCTCCAGCGGATCTACACGACCCTTGACGTCAAGGGGCGCTCCGGCGCCGTCGTCTGGTGGATGAGCTTGACCAACAGCGAGTCATCTATTGTCAAGTAATTGACAATTGCTCCGAGCAGCCAGTGGCCCCATCGCCCGTTCGGTCGCTTGCCGCCGACGGGGTGGTCCCGGTTCTTGGGTGATTTGCCCATGTCAGCGCGGCGGAATTAGGTGATGTGACCGGTAACTGGTCTGTGTCATGCTCCGTTAACAAGGTGTCCAGTTAACGAGCGAGGGACGGTCATGACCGGGCAACGCCGCCCAGCACCCGTGCTCACCCTCTCAGTGTTTGCGGAGGGCGATGCGGGCCACGTCGCGCCACAGGAGCGGATCGACACCCTCGGGGTTGATGTGTTCCAGCAGCGCGGCCAGGGCCGTGCGCGCTCCGGTGCTGCTGTCCGGGTCGACCTCGTCTGCCGCCCGCACCAGCAACAGGTGGCACCGCAGCTGCTGCTCTGCGTCGAGCCGGCCGGTCGCGATGGCCTGCTCCGCGAGCTCCCGCGCCCGGTCGATCTCGCCGTCGCGCAACGCCAGCTCGGCCCGCAACGCCCGTGCGTGCGCGAGCAGACCGTCCTGCCGGCTCATCGCGGCGGCCGTCGTCTCCACCTTGTCCAGCAACGCCACCACTTCGTCCAGGTTCGCGCCGGGCGTGCGCAACGCGATGGAGGCGCCGGCGAGGCGGACGCGGCAGCGGTACTCGGGATCGCCGTCGAAGTCGTCGAGCATCCCGACGGCCTCACGGATGCAGTGCGCGGCTTCTGTTCTGTCGCCCAAACGGTCAGCGACCTTGGCCCGCGCCCACCACGTGGAGATGGCGAGCCGGTCGCGGCCGAGTTCGGGCAGCCGCACGGAGAGCTGGTCCACGACCTGTTCGGCGTCGGCCAGACGTCCCGCGGCGGTGAGCTCGGCGCACAACGAGATGAGCGCGCGCGTGTTGACGCGACGCACCCGTTCACCGTCACCGTTGGCCAGCTCGACGGCCTCGTGCGCGGCCCGGACGGATTCGGCCGTCCGGCCGAGGCGCCGCAACGAGGATGCGCGCAGGATCTCCACCAACGCGTCCACCGCCGGACCGGGAGACCACGACTTGCGCAGCTTCGCCGCCGCCAGCAGCAGACCCTCGTCGTCGCGCTGCCTCGCGAGCATCACCAGGCGCGTCCACCGCACGCACCAGCCGAACATCTCCTCGTCCGACCGCTTTCCCAGTGTTTCCAGCAGGTCGACGGCCATCACCAGGTCACCGTCGTGGTAGGCGAGCAGTGCCTCGCACCACGCCAGCGCCTCGTCCTGCATCGCGGTGCGGTCCTCGTCGACCATCAGCTCGGACGGGTCGACTCCCAGCACCTCGGCGAGCCTGCGGACCACGGCGGGCGACGGCACGCGTTCACCGGACTCCAGCCGCGAGACGTAGCTCATGGACACGCCGGGGCAAGCGAGGTCCTTTTGCGACAAACCGCGCTGCAGCCTGACCGCCCGCAACCGCGCGCCGAACCTCGTCAACGACTTCCTGCCCTCATCCACGGCCGCCACCAATCGAACGGAGCCCCTTGATGAAGTTGAACACTATCGCTCGAATCGCCGCCGTAGTGATCCTCAGTTTGGCGGGGATCGCTCTGGCGGGAGGCGCGGCCCTCGCCGACTCCTGCGGCAGCGGCGGGCCCGGCCACGTGACCAACCCGTTCAACCCGCCGTACGCGGTCGCGCCCTGATCGTCTCGACCGGTTGAGGTGGTCTTGCCTCCCTCGCAAGCAAGACCACCTCACCACCGACACACCAATTGACGCGCCTGGCCACATCGCCGGTTGCGCTTGAGGCACCCTTGGGGGGTGACTCTGCAACTGCGCACGCCTCGTCACCAGGTGAGTCCGAAGTCGGTCCTGCTGTGGACGATGCAGGCCGCCGTGTTCTGGCTGGTGCTCTTCGTCCCCCAGCTCATCGTGTTCCTGCTGGTGAACGAACCGCCGACGTGGGAGCTGGCGCTCATGATCGCCACGCTGGTCGTCGGCGTCGTGCACACCGCGGTCGAGCCGAGCTGGCGGTACCGCGTCCACCGCTGGGAGACGACGCCGGACGCGGTGTACACCCTCTCCGGCTGGCTGAACCAGGAGTGGCGGGTCGCGCCCGTGTCCCGCATCCAGACGATCGACACGAAGCGCGGGCCGTTCCAGCAGATGCTCGGCCTCGCGACGGTCACGGTGACGACCGCGTCGGCGGCGGGCCCCGTGGAGATCGAGGGCCTGGACCACGAGGTGGCGCAGCAGCTCGTGGTGGAGCTGACCAACACCACGCAGGCCACGCCGGGTGATGCCACGTGAGCACTCCCGCCGAGGTACCGGCCGGTCTGCCCGCCGCACCGGAGTTCACCGAACCCCTGTCGGAGTGGCACCGCCTGCACGTGCGCATGCTGATCGTGCGGCCCCTCAACGAGGGCCTCGCGATGCTGGTACCGATCCTCGTTCTGCTGTTCACCGGCAACGGCGAGAAGTGGCGGCTCATCGCCAGCGGCGCCACGGTCGCGGCGATCCTCGCGTTCAGCTACCTCATCTGGCGCACCACGAAGTACCGCATCACCGACGACCAGGTCGAGCTGCACACGGGGTTGCTCACCCGCAAGCAGCTCGCCGTGCCGCGCGATCGCATCAGGACGGTCGATCTCACCTCCAAGCCCGGCCACCGCGTCTTCGGATTGTCGGCGGTGCGGATCGGCACCGGGCAGCAGGACATCCCGGGCACCGACGGCCTCACCCTCGACGCGGTGACCCAGGAGGAGGCCGAGCGGTTGCGGGTGTTGTTGCTGCAGAAGGCAGTCGCGCCGAAGACGGCATCACCCGGCGAGCCGCACGCGGAAGTGGCCGTGCCGGAGTCCGAGGTCATCTCGAAGCTCGACCTGAAGTGGCTGAAGTTCGCGCCGCTCTCGCTGTCGGGCCTGGTCGCGATCGGTGCCGTGTTCGGCGTGCTGTCGAACTACGCCGACGACCTGGGCCTGCACCCGGTGCAGGACCTGTGGGAGTGGCTGTTCGAGCACCCGAGCTTCACGCTGCTCGGCGCGTTCGTGATCGCGCTGGTCGTGCTGGGGCTCGTGCTGTCGGTGCCGCTGTACATCCTGCAGTTCTGGAACTACCAGCTGACCCGCGAACCGGACGGCACCCTGCGGGTGCAGCGCGGCCTGCTCACCACGCGCTCGGTGTCGGTGGAGGAACAGCGGCTGCGCGGTGTGGACATCCAGGAACCGCTGCTGGTCCGCGCGGGCAAGGGTGCCAAAGCCGTTGCGGTGACGACAGGTCTGGGTTCGAAGGGCGAGAGCAACCTGCTGCTGCCGCCGGCACCGCTGTCGGTGGCGCACCAGGTCTCGCGCGACGTGCTGAAGGTCGCCGACGACCCGACCACGCGCAAGCTCCGCAAGCACCCGTTCGCCGCGTTGCGCCGCAGCCTGTTCCGGCACGTGGTGCCGTGGGTGGTCATCGCGATCGGGCTCGCGGTCTGGGCGCCGTCCTGGGCGTGGCCGATCCCGGTGGCGATCATCCCGTTCGCCGCGCTGGTCGGCTGGGACAACTACCGCTCGCTCGGCAACGCGCTCGACGACCGCTATCTGGTGACGCGCAACAACTCCCTGGTTCGCAGCACCGTGGCGTTGCAGCGCACCGGCATCATCGGCTGGCGCATCCGGCGGTCGTTCTTCCAGCGCCGCAGCGGTTTGATGACGATCGGCGCGACCACCGCGGCGGGCGCGGGCGTCTACCACGTGACGGACGTCGGAGAGTCCGACGGCCTGGCGCTGGCCGACGAGGCGGTCCCGGACCTGCTGCGGCCGTTCCTGGTCCGCGATGACGGCTGAGTTCCGGTTGCTCGGCACTCTCGAAGTTGCGGTGCGGGGACGGGTCCTTCCGCTCCCCGCCGGGCACAGCAAGGTCGCCTCGCCGGGCTGTTGTTGCGCGCCAACGAGATCGTCACGACCGATCAGCTGCCGGGGCAGGCACGCACGCCGAGGCGTTGACGTTGTGGCACGGGCCGGTGGATCTACGACGAGTTCGGCGCGCCAGAGGCAGCTGAGATGCGGCAGAAGCTTCAGGCCGTGCGGAACGTCTGACGGTAGGCCGTCGGTGACACCCCGATGGACGCGGCCAGCTGCTGCCGCAACGCCGCTCCCGTGCCGAACCCGGCGTGCCTCGCGACCTGATCGATCGGCAGGTCCGTGGACTCCAGCAGGTGCCTGGCCCGCTCCACCCGTTGCTGGGTCAGCCATCGGCCGGGCGACATGCCGGTCTCCGCGCGGAACCGCCGGGTGAACGTCCGCACGCTCATCCGCGCCTGCCCGGCGAGCGCCGACAGCTCCAGGGGCTCGTCCAGCCGGTCCAGGGCCCACGCGCGGGCCGGTGCCGTGGACGAGTCCGGGTCGTCGGGCACCGGTCGGTGCACGAACTGCGACTGGCCGCCCTGCCGCCACGCGGGGACGACGCAGTAGCGGGCCACCTGGTTCGCGATCTCGCTGCCGTGGTCGGACCTGATCACGTGCAGGCAGAGGTCGATGCCCGCCGCCACGCCCGCCGAGGTGAGCACGTCGCCGTCGTCGACGAAGAGCACGTCCGGGTTCAGCTCGACCTTCGGGTAGAGCGCGCGGAACGATTCGGTGGCGCTCCAGTGCGTGGTGGCGGGGCGGCCGTCCAGGATTCCGGCGGCGCCCAGGACGAACGCGCCGGTGCAGATCGACATGATCCGCGACGCCTTCGTGGTGGTGAGCGCCTCGTGCACCGCCGGTTCCAGCCGGCCCTCCTGGCGCGCGGGCGGGTAGCGGGTGCCCGGCACCAGGACCGTGTCGGCGTCGCGGAGGACTTCCAGGCCGTGGTCGAAGGTCATCGTGTAGCCGCCGGTCGTTCGGACGGGGCGGCGGTCGGGCGAGCACACGAGCAGCTCGTAGTCGTCGGGCAGCGCGCTGAAGATGTGGGTGGCGGTGCCGAAGTCGAAGGCGATCGACGTCTCCAGCGCCAGCACGGCGATCCGGTGGGCCATGGCCTGATTCTTTCACATGTTGGCTTTCGGGCCACTGGTTGTCGGATCCACCATCGCCGAACCTTGTCGGCGTGAGACTGCATTGGGCCTGGGTTGTCGCTGGTGTGTCCTTCATCGCCCTGGTGGGCGCCGCGTCGTTCCGTGCGGCACCCGGTGCGTTGATCGAGCCGTTGCGGGCGGAGTTCGGCTGGACGACCGGCACGATCTCGCTCGCCATCTCGATCAACCTGTTGCTGTTCGGGCTCACCGCGCCGTTCGCGGCCGCGCTGATGGACCGGTTCGGTGTGCGGGTCGTGGTGACCTGCGCGTTGACGATGGTCGCGATCGGCAGCGGGCTGACGGTGTTCATGACCACGTCGTGGCAGCTGATCCTGCTCTGGGGTGTCGTGGTCGGGCTCGGCACCGGTTCGATGGCGCTGGCGTTCGTCGCGACGATCACCGGCCGGTGGTTCGTGCGGCACCGCGGCCTGGTCACGGGGGTGCTGACGGCGGGTGGCGCGGCCGGGCAGCTGGTGTTCCTGCCGCTGGTGGCGTGGCTGTCCGCCACCTACGGCTGGCGCTCCGCGTCGCTGGTGATCTGCATCGCGGCACTCGCGGTGGTGCCGCTGGCGGCGTTCTTCCTGCGCGAGTACCCGCGTGACGTGGGACTCCTTCCGCTCGGCGCGACCGAGGACACTCCCCCGCCGCCCTCGGGTGGTGCGGCTCGCCGCGCGCTCACGGCACTGGGTTCGGCTGCTCGCACGCGGCCGTTCTGGTTGCTGGCCGGCGGGTTCGCGATCTGCGGTGCCTCGACGAACGGGCTGGTGGGCACGCACTTCATCCCCGCAGCGCACGACCACGGCATGCCGACGACGACCGCGGCCGGGTTGCTGGCGCTGGTCGGCGTCTTCGACATCGTCGGCACGATCGCGTCCGGCTGGCTCACCGACCGGGTGGACTCACGGCTGTTGCTTGCCGCGTACTACGCGCTGCGCGGCCTGTCGCTGATGCTGCTGCCCCAGCTCTTCGGCGAGTCGGCGCACCCGTCGATGCTGGTGTTCATCATCTTCTACGGCCTGGACTGGGTCGCGACCGTGCCGCCGACGGTGGCGTTGTGCCGCCAGTACTTCGGCATGTCCGGGCCTGTCGTGTTCGGCTGGGTCTTCGCGTCGCACCAGGTCGGTGCGGCACTGGCGGCGTCCGCGGCCGGGCTCACCCGCGACCACCTGGGCAGCTACGACCTGGCCTGGTACGTCGCGGGCGCGCTCTGCCTCGGCGCGGCGGTGCTGTCAGCGTCGCTTGCGCGAGGTGCCGAAGATGCCCCGCGTGATCTCGCGCGCCAGGGTGCTGCCGGCTGACCGCAGGAACGACTTCACGGCGCTGTTGCCCAGCACCTTCTCGACGAGCCCCGGTTCCTCCTTCTCCTGCCTTTGCTGAGGAGGGGAATCCGGGGCCTGTTCCTGTTGCGGCGGCGCGACTTTCCGCATCAGCTGCTCGTAGGCCGACTCGCGGTCGACCGTCTCCGAGTACTTGCCGTGGAGGTCCGAGCCCTGCGCGGCCTGCTTGATCGCGTCGTTGCCGATGGTGTCCATCAACGAACGCGGCGCCCTGAGCCTGGTCCACGCGACCGGCGTCGGCGCGCCCTTCTCGCTCAGCACGGTGATGATCGCCTCGCCGATGCCGAGCGAGGTGAGCGCTTTCTCCAGGTCGTAGTGCGGCGTGTTCGGGTACGTCTTCACCGTGCGCGCCAACGCTTTCTGGTCGTCCGGTGTGAACGCGCGCAGTGCGTGCTGAACGCGGGCGCCGAGCTGCGACAGCACGTCGTTCGGAATGTCGGTCGGCAGCTGCGTACAGAAGAAGACGCCGATTCCCTTGGAACGGATGAGCTTCACGGTCTGGGTGATCTGGTCGAGGAACGCCTTCGACGCGTTCGCGAACAGCAAATGCGCTTCGTCGAAGAAGAAGACGAGCTTCGGCTTCTCGACGTCACCTTCTTCCGGCAGCGTCTCGAAGAGTTCGGCCAGCAACCACATGAGGAACGTGGAGAACAGCGCCGGATTGCCCTGCAGCTCGGCCAGTTCCAGCAGGCTGACGACACCCTTGCCGTCGCGCTGCCGCATCAGGTCGGCGGGATCCAGCTCCGGCTCGCCGAAGAACCGGTCGCCGCCCTGCGCCTCCAGGTTGACCAGCGCCCGCAGGATCACGCCCGCTGTGGAGCTCGACACACCGCCGATGCCCTTCAGGTCCTCCTTGCCCTCGTCACTCGTGAGGTGCTGGATGACGCTGCGCAGGTCCTTGGTGTCGAGCAGCGGCAGGCCTTTGGAGTCCGCCCAGTGGAAGATCAGGCCGAGCGTCGACTCCTGGGTGTCGTTCAGGCCCAGCACCTTCGACAGCAGGATCGGCCCGAAGCTCGTGACCGTCGCCCGCAGCGGCACACCGATGCCGCCGGTGCCGATCGACAGGAACTGGATCGGGTACGACTGCGGCTGCCAGTCGTCGCCGGTGTCCTTGGCGCGGGCGTCGGTCCGGTCGCTGCGTTCCCCTTCCCGCGACAGACCGGACAAGTCGCCCTTCACGTCGGCCATCAGCACCGGCACGCCGTTGTTCGACAGCTGTTCCGCGAGCAGCTGCAGGGTCTTCGTCTTGCCCGTTCCCGTTGCCCCCGCGACAAGTCCGTGGCGGTTGACCATGGACAACGGGATGCGGACGTGCGCGGTCGACTCCACCTGCCCGTCGACCAGCACGGAGCCAAGTTCGATGGCCGCGCTCTCGGACGCGTACCCGGCAGCGATCTCAGCTTGAGCCGTCATGCACGAGGAGCGTAACCAGGTTGCTGCACGCCGCCACTCGAAGTTGACGCGTTGCGCAGTAATGTTCGGGTCGTGATGGATCGTCTGGTGTGGATCGACTGCGAGATGACCGGACTCGACTTGGGCAAGGACGCTCTGATCGAGATCGCGGCACTGGTCACGGACGCCGAGCTGAACGTGCTCGGCGACGGCGTGGACATAGTGATCCACGCATCCGACGACGTGCTCGCCTCGATGCCGGACGTCGTCATGGAGATGCACGCCAAGTCGGGGCTGACAGAGGAGGTCCGCGCCTCCACGGTTTCGATGGAAGAGGCCGAGGCGGCCGTGCTGGCGTACATCAAGGAGTGGGTCCCCGACCCGCGCACGGCCCCGCTGGCCGGCAACTCCATCGCCACGGACCGCGGCTTCATCGCCCGCGACATGCCCGCGCTGGACGCGCACCTGCACTACCGCATGGTCGACGTGTCGTCGATCAAGGAGCTGTGCCGGCGCTGGTACCCGCGCATCTACTACGCGCAGCCGGGCAAGGGCCTCGCGCACCGGGCGCTCGCGGACATCGTCGAGTCGATCCGGGAGCTCGCGTACTACCGGCGCACGGCGTTCGTGCCGCAGCCCGGCCCGACGACCGAGCAGGCCCAGGCCGTGGCCGCTGAGCTGCTGAAAAACACCGACTGACCCCCGATTTCAATATCGGTAGCTGTCGTTGCTATGCTTTCCTCGCCGGTCAACGCCGGTGATGGTGGGTGTAGCTCAGCTGGCAGAGCACTGGGTTGTGATCCCAGGTGTCGCGGGTTCAAGTCCCGTCACTCACCCTTTGTCGAAAGGCCTCCGCAAATGCGGGGGCCTTTCTTCACGTTTCGGGAGTGTTCATGACCACGCTCGTCGCCAAGGACCTCGCAGCCGGGCACGGTGATCGCGTCCTGTTCTCCGGGCTGAACCTCGTGGTCGCCCCCGGTGACGTCATCGGGCTCGTGGGCGTGAACGGCGCCGGCAAGTCGACGCTGCTCAGGACGCTGGCCGGCCTCATCCCCGCCGAGCAGGGCCGCGTCTCGCTGAACCCGCCCTCCGCGAACGTCGGGCACCTGCCGCAGGAGCCGGAGCGCCGCGAGGGCGAGACCGTTCGCTCGTTCCTGGCCCGCCGGACCGGCGTCGCGGAGGCTCAGGCCGATCTGGATCTCGCGACCGAGGCGCTGACCGCCGGGAACGACGAGGGCTACTCGGACGCGCTGGACCGGTGGCTCGCGCTGGGTGGCGCCGACCTGGAGGAACGGTCGCTGGAGGTGATCGCGGACCTCGGGCTGACCGTGGGTTTGGACGCCTTCATGACGTCGCTGTCCGGCGGCCAGGCGGCGCGGGCAGGCATGGCGTCGATGCTGCTCAGCCGCTACGACATCTTCCTGCTCGACGAGCCGACGAACGACCTGGACCTCGACGGGCTGGAGCGGCTGGAGAAGTTCGTCACAGGGCTGCGCGCGGGCACGGTGCTGGTGTCGCACGACCGCGAGTTCCTGGCCCGCACGGTGACCAGCGTGCTGGAGCTCGACCTGCACCAGAACGCCGTGCGCCTGTACGGCGGCGGCTACGAGTCGTACCTCGAAGAGCGCGCGCGGGCGCGTCAGCACGCCCGTGACGACTACGAGGAGTTCGCGGACACCAAGGCGACGTTGGAGGCCCGTGCGCGCATGCAGCGCGCGTGGATGGAGAAGGGCGTGAAGAACGCCCGGCGCAAGGCCGGCGACAACGACAAGAACGCCCGCAAGTTCCGCGCCGACGCCACTGAGAAGCAGGCCTCGAAGGCCAGGCAGACCGACCGCATGATCGAACGCCTGGATGTCGTCGAGGAGCCCCGCAAGGAGTGGGAGCTGCGGATGGAGATCGCCGCGGCCCCGCGCTCCGGAGCCGTCGTGGCCTCTCTCCGCGCGGCTGTCGTCGAGCGCGGCGACTTCCGGCTGGGTCCCGTCGACCTGCAGATCGACTGGGCGGACCGGGTCGCGATCACCGGCGCGAACGGCGCGGGAAAGTCGACGTTGCTCGCGGCACTGCTCGGACGGGCAGAGCTGGCGTCCGGCTACGCCACCCTGGGCTCCGGCGTCGTGGTCGGCGAGGTGGACCAGGCGCGCGGGCTGTTCCTGGGCGACCTGCCGCTGGTGGACGCGTTCGAGGCGGCCGTGCCGGAGATGACGCCCGCGGACGTGCGGACGTTGCTCGCGAAGTTCGGGCTGAAGGCGGCGCACGTGCTGCGTCCGGCGGCGTCGCTGTCACCCGGTGAGCGGACGCGGGCGGCTCTGGCGTTGCTGCAGGGACGCGGGGTGAACCTGCTGGTGCTGGACGAGCCGACGAACCACCTCGACCTGGTGGCGATCGAGCAGCTGGAGCAGGCGCTGGAGAACTACCCGGGCACGTTGCTGCTGGTGACGCACGACCGGCGGATGCTGGAGGCGGTGCGGGTGAACCGTCACCTGGCCGTTTCCGGCGGCCAGGTGACGGTTTCCTGATCAGTCCACAGTGGTCAGCGGGTCAGCGGTTGCCCTGCACCCACTGGGTCCACGGCACCTGCCAGTCGCCGAAGCCGTCCCACGGCTCCAGCACCGGCCCACCCGAGTTCTTGACGATGACCACGTCACCCTGCTTGCTGTTGTCGAACACCCACTTGGCGTTCTCCGGCGACAGGTTGAGGCAGCCGTGGCTCACGTTGCGGCGCCCCTGGTCACCGATGGACCACGGCGCGCTGTGGAAGAAGATGCCGCTGTTGGACATCCGGTACGCCCAGTCGACCGGAGTGCGGTAGCCGCCGTTCTCCAGCGCCAGGCCGTACGTGGTCGAGTCCATGATCATGTGGGAGTGCTTCTCCATCAGCACGTACGTGCCGGTGGGCGTCGCGTCGGCCGGCTTGCCCATGGAGGTCGGCATGGTCCGCACGACCTGCCCGTTGACCTTGGTGATCACCTGGTGCGTCTGGCCGTCGGCCTCGTGGATGACCTCGTCGCCGACCGTGGTGGTGATGGTGCGGTCTTCCTGGCCGTAGATGCCGTCACCGACGTGCTTGCCGTAGACCTTGATGTGCATGGTGATCTTGGTGCCCGGCTTCCAGAACTTCTCCGGACGCCAGTGCACCTCCTTCTTGTTGAACCAGTAGAAGGCGCCCTCGACCTTGGGCTCGGTGGTGATCTCCAGCATCTTCTCGGCCGCGACCTTGTCGGCCACCGGCTCGTCGAAGTAGAAGGCGAGCGGCTGCCCCACGCCGATCGTGGTGCCGTCCATCGGGTTCGTCGACACGTAGGTCAGCGTCCGCGGCTTCACCGTGGTGAAGGACGACTCCTTGGTCTGCGGCTTGCCGTCCTCACCGGTGGCCGTGGCGACCAGCTTGTACGTCTTGGCGTACCCGAGCGGCTCGGTGTTGGTCCACTGCGTCGACTCGGGGTTCATCTTCCCCTCGACGACCTTGCCCTCGGGATTGGTCAGCTTGACCTCGGTCAGCTTCCCGTCCGCCGCCGTGGCGATGACCGGCAGCCCTGGCGACACGTCCACCGCGCCGTTGTTCAACGCCAGCGTCAACGTGACGGGCTTCGGCGGAGGAGGAGCACTCGACGACGTAGCCGCGGCTACGTTCGTCCCTTCACCGCCACCCCCCGAACAGCCTGCGATCAGAATCACAGCGACACCCGCCATGACCACCCCACGACCGCGCCTGCCCCACATCCCCATCGGTGTACTTCCGATCTACTTGTCGCCCACTCCCGAGACTGCCTGCACGAAGTCGTATTGGCGTCCCCCGACTAGGTGACGACATGAGGTGTGCCGAAGTTGCGCAAGTGGCCGGATCGTTACGTGCTCGTCCACCCCTGGACGTGGCCTGACCAGCCGATTGGGATCCGCTCGACGGCCTGTGCTAACGTTCTTCCCGTCGGAACGGCAAGTGACCGGCACACAAACAAGCGCCGCTAGCTCAGTTGGTTAGAGCAGCTGACTCTTAATCAGCGGGTCCGGGGTTCGAGTCCCTGGCGGCGTACTCCAGAGAAGCAGGTAGGGTCTGTCAAACGAGCGGTGTAACTCGGGTTGAAGGAAACTACTTGCGTCCGGCGGCCAGGCGGCCGTCGAAGGCGATGTCGAACGCGTTCAGGGCGGGTTTCCAGCGCATCGTCCAGCGTTTGCGGCCGGTGCCGGTCGGGTCCAGGCTCATGATGGCCATGTAGACGCATTTGAGCGCGGCCTGTTCGTTGGGGAAGTGCCCGCGGGCCTTGACGGCGCGGCGGATGCGGGCGTTGACGCTCTCGATGGCGTTGGTCGAGCAGATCACCCGGCGGATCTCCGGATCGAACGCGAGGAACGGCACGAACTCGGCCCAGGCGTTGTTCCACAACCGCACGATCGCCGGATATCGGCCGCCCCAGGCTTCGGTGAACTCGGCGAACCGCTCGCGGGCGGCGGCCTCGGTCGGCGCGGTGCAGACCGGCTTGAGGGCCTTGGCGATCGCGTCCCAGTGCTGACGGCCCGCGTAGCGGAAACTGTTGCGCAGCAAGTGGACCACGCAGGTCTGGGTGATCGTCTGCGGCCAGACGGTGGTGATCGCGTCCGGCAAGCCGGTCAGCCCATCGCACACCAC